>JANYFH010000250.1 GCA_025362705.1 Betaproteobacteria bacterium | reverse complement strand
CTTCAACTATGTCACTAAGCCCATCAGGGTCACGCAACTCATGGAAACGCTGGACGCGGCGCTGCGTTTTTCGCACGCGGCATCTGGCGGCGCAACACAGAAATAGCTGCGCTGATGCTGGTGTTCATCACCTCGGCGGCGCAATGGCTCCGCCACCGGGATTAGCGCTTAAATTTTGCCCAATACCAACAAAATGATCAGGATCAGCACGACCAGGCCCAATCCGCCGCTAGGGCCGTAGCCCCAGCTTTTGCTATGCGGCCAGCTCGGTATGGCGCCGATCAACATCAGAATTAACACAACCAGCAGTATCGTTCCGAGACCCATGTGGTTCTCCTTGAAATTGTGTGGGAAATATTTATTTGCGTGGCTCTGGTGCAGGCTGTGGCGTCACGATAATCGTGGTGGTCTCGCCAGACTTGCCGGGTGCGCCTTTGTTGCCGTCGTTACCCTGATTGCCAGTAGCACCCTGGACACCTTCGGCACCTGTTTTGCCGGTCGCACCGGTGCTACCTGTGGCGCCCGTTGGCCCTGCAGGTCCCGGTACAGCGACGGGTTGCAGGAACATTAACGACGGTGGGTTTATCACAAGCGGACAAACTCAATGCGGCGAATACGGCTGAAAGCAAGATCGAATATTTCATTGTGAATCCTTTGGAAGTGGAAAATCATGGTGCGAATGGTTTTGTGATCTCCGCGAACAAGCCAGCACAAGTTGCGTGATCGCACCCGGAATGTGAACAGCGTAAACGTGTGACAAGCACTGGTCGGTGCGATGGCGAACACACTGAAAACTTTCGTCGCGCGCTGCACCAGTATTGCGAATCTCTCAGTCCAGCAATTCTGCGTACGCCTTCCGGTCAGCCGCATAGCAACTGCATGTCGCCGCTTCGAGCCCTTTGCGATTGACCACAGTCAGCTCACCGCGGCTGTACTCAATCAGCCCGCGACGTTGCAAGGCACCGGCAGCAGCGGTAATGCCGACGCGGCGTACGCCGAGCATGTAGGCCAGGAATTCCTGGGTCACATGAAAGCGATCACTGTGGGCGCGGTCCTGACTCATCAGCAACCAGCGCGCCAAGCGTGGTTCGATCAAATGAAAGCGCAGACACGCCGCTGACGTGGTCAATTGCATCATGAGCACGTAGGCGTAGCGGTTAAGTATTCGTTGCAGTGCAAGGCTCTGTGCGAGTTCGCGTCTAAACGCAGCGGTGCCGATGCGCCATGCGGCACCCGAACCTTGCACTAATGCCCGCAATGGTGCAGTCACCACACCAAGGGCAAGCTGGGACCCCACCATGCCTTCGCGACCAACCATACCGACTTCCAGCGCTGGCTCACCGTCGATCAGTGTCACGAGCGATATGAAGCCGTCAATCGGAAAGTAAACGTGGCGGGTCGGTTTGCCGGATTCGCACAGTACCGTGCCGAGTACCAATTGCACGGGTTCGCAGATGGCGAGCAATCGTTGCCGGTCCTTTTGTGGAAGCAACTCGATCAGGTGGTTCTCGATGGTGGCCAATGTGGCTCTCCGGTGTGATGCGACGGTTGCTTTGCGCGCGTTGTGCAACGACTATGCGCGATACGCCGCGATGTGACTGTCTGCCAGCACACGTAGCGGTGAAAAAATTCAGCGCGTAACGTCAGGCTGCGAGCGGCATTGAAACTGGTGCCGTATTAGGCAACAGCCGATCATGTTCTTTTTTGGCCACCTTGTAGCACTCGCAAGTACGCTGTTCCAGTCGCTGGCGGTCGAGCACCGAGATGTGACCGCGGCTGTAGCGGATCACGCCCGCGTGTTGCAGCTTGAGCGCAGCCGCAGTGACGCCTTCGCGGCGCACACCGAGCAGACTCGCCAATACTTCCTGTGTCATCGCCAGTTCGTCGGACGGTGATCGGTCGAGACCCGCCAGCAAACGACGGCACAATTGCTGGTCGATCGAGTGGTAGCGGTTGCACATTGCTGTCTGCGCCACTTGCGCGATCATGGCCTGTGTGTAGCGCAGCAACATGAACAACAACGGACTGCCACGGTTGACCTCATTCTTGATTACCTGAGCGCGCAGCCGGTAGCCCTGACCCGCGCCCTGCACCAGCGCGCGGCTCGGCGTGGTATCGCCACCCATGAACAACGAAATTCCCACAACGCCATCGTTACCCACGACTGCGATTTCCGACGATGCGCCATCTTCTGTCATGCTCAGCAGCGACACGATCGCGGTCGTCGGAAAGTATGCGTACGCCGGCACATTGCCGGATTCGCACAGCACCATGCCGCGCGGTAAATCCACCAACTCAAGATGCGGCTGCCAGCGACCCCAATCAGCGTCAAGCAACGTGGCGAGCAACTGGTTTTGTCTTGGGTTTGAGATTTGCTTGGATGGTGTACTCATGGCGCACTCGCTTTATTCATCGAGTCACCATCATCGGATCATGCTGCCACTAGAGTTATCGGCGCAAACCGGTTTGACGCGTAGGTGGAGTCCTACGTGCGTTGTTGGTACCTGCTAGGTCGCCAATTGTTCGGGCAGCAGTCGGTCGTATTCTTTCTTGACCACGCCGTAGCATTCGCAGACGCGGTTCTCCAAGCCCTTGCGGTCAAGCACTGTGATATGGCCACGCGCGTAACGGATCAACCCGGCCACCTGCAACGTGTATGCGGCTTCGGTCACGCCTTCGCGGCGCACGCCGAGCATGTTGGCGATCAATTCCTGTGTCATCACCAGATCGGTACCTTCCAGACGATCAAGGCTCAGCAGCAGCCAGCGGCACAGTTGCTGGTCGAGTGAATGGTGCCGATTGCACACCGCTGTTTGCGACATCTGCGTGATCAAGGCCTGCGTGTAGCGCAACAGCAGGTGCAGCACCGGGCCGGCGCGGTTGAATTCGGATTTCATTGTCTCCGCGTTAAGCCGAAAACCATGACCGGCGCTTTGCACCACCGCACGGCTGGGCGTGGATTCGCCGCCCATAAAAAGCGATATGCCAACAATGCCTTCGTTGCCAACCACGGCGATCTCGGCCGAGGAACCGTTTTCCATGACATACAAAAGCGAGACGATGGCGGTGGTCGGAAAATAAACGTGCTCGATGTTGCTACCCGACTCGTACAACACCTGACCCAGCAGCATATCTACCGATTCAAGTTGCGGCAGCCAACGCTGCCACTCGGTTTCCGGTAGCGCGGCGAGCAGGCGATTCTTTTTCGGGTTGGGTGAAGTGGCCATGGAGAAAGTCCGAAACAGTTCTGGCCACTGGGGCCGGGTGATCGTGGTCATGCATAAAACTTACGCCAATTATATATTGACAACGGACGGCTGTTTGTTCAATACCGTACATACAATGGAGCAGGATCAGCGTGACCGTGCGCTGTCGCACAGACCGCAAGGGTGGCCACTTGTAAGTTGGCGCGGACAGTCTGCTTGCCGACAAAATCGGCGCGCAGTGCGCGCCCTCGTATACTTGTTTTTTCAAAGTAGGTGGCCAATGAAATACAAGGACTACTACGCCATTCTCGGCATCGAACGCAGTGCTGCGGAAGCCGACATCAAGAAGGCCTACCGAAAGCTCGCCCGCAAATATCATCCCGATGTATCCAAGGATCCGCAGGGCGAGGAGAAATTCAAGGATGTGGCCGAGGCCTATCAAACGCTGAAGGACGCCGAAAAGCGCGCCGCTTATGATCGCCTGGGACAACATCAATCCGGTGAGGATTTTGAGCCGTCACGCGATTGGGGCAAGGAATTCAACACGCAGTTTAACGATGGCCAGTCGTCGTTTGAGGGCGTCGATTTGTCGGATTTGTTTGCGAGTTTGTCGCGCGGTCGGGGTGGTGGCGGGCGGACCAACGCGAATTTTCCGATCCCCGGTGAAGACTTTGAAGTCGCAGCCCAGATCAATCTGGAGGATGCTTTCCAGGGCACGCAGGTAACGCTAAATCTGAGCGTGCCTGTTTACGATGAACAAGGCCGCATGCGGCGCGAAGCACGCACCGTGGAAGCACGCATCCCCAAAGGTGCCACTGACGGCCAACGTTTGCGACTGCGCGGCCAGGGCGGCAAGGGACACAACGGCGGACGCGATGGCGACTTGTACCTCAATATCAAGCTGCATCCGCATCCCTTGTACCGCGTCGATGGATTTGACCTCTACATCGACTTGCCGCTTACGCCGTCAGAAGCCGCGCTCGGTGCCACCATCGAAGTGCCGACATTGGCCGGCGCCGTGCATCTCACGGTGAAACCTTCGACAAATAGCGGCCAACAATTGCGGCTCGGTAAACGTGGGCTGCCCAAACCCGGTGGCGGCGCAGAAGCGGGCGATCTTTTCGCGATAGTGAAAATCGTCATGCCGCCCACGCTCGACGAGCGCGAGAAAGCCTTGTACACGCAACTGGCCGAGGGTTCAACATTTAATCCGCGCATTCATTTCACCAGGGAGGCCGCAAATGCAAACTGAAATTCATGACGCGCTGTGGCTGGATCATTCGCAACGCGTATCGATCAGCGACCTGGTCGATTTGTCGGGTCTGTCAGAAAGCGAAGTCCATGAACTGATCGATTCCGGCGCGCTTGCGCCAGTGAATGAAGCGATACCGTGGAGCTTCAGCGCTCAATGCGTGGTGACTGTGCGCACCGCCAGTCGACTGCGCCATGAACTCGAACTCGATTCACATGCGCTGGTGCTGGCGCTCACCTTGCTTGAGCAGATACGTGCGCTTGAGACGGAGCTGGCGCAATTGCGGGCGCAGATGCCTTCGTTTGGGCGATTTTGATTGTGCGGCAACGTACCTGCAAACTCTAGCGCTGGCGCGCCTGACGGACAGAAAACCCTCTGAAACCAGCGCCAAATGGCGTTCTGCGATGAATTCATTGGTGGAGAAAATATATCGAACCTGATCCCGTCAATTCGTTCTTTGATTCATTTTGTCCGCCAGCGGGTTGAAAATCGCATAGCCTTCTGCCCGTTGCTTGGCTGCGTACATTGCGAAATCGGCATTCTTCAGCAGCTCCATTGGCGACTGGCCATGCTCGGGATAGAGTGCAATGCCGACGCTGGGTCTTACCGTGAGATTGGTGCCTCCGATCCCGTTAGCTTGCCCTATGTTGTCGACTATCTTGACGGCGAGCTTCACTGCACTATTCTCGTCGTTGACGTCCAGCATCAGCAGCAGAAATTCATCGCCGCTGCGACGGCAGACTGTGTCGCCTTCCCGGATAACGCCCTGCAATCGTCGCGCCACCTCCTTCAGCACATCATCACCGACGTCGTGACCATGCGTATCGTTGATGCTTTTAAACTTGTCCAGATCGATAAACATGACGGCCAGCCGCCGTTTGTGGCGTTTAGTCTGCGTCAACGCCAGATTCAACCTGTCGTTGAAAAGCGGCAAGTTGGGAAGGCCGGTCACCGCATCATGAAGTGAGCGGTGCATCGACTGCTCCTCCTGCGCCTTGCTTTCCAGCAACGCGGCATTGCTGGTCGAGAGCGCCCGGTCCAGGTTCTGGCGTTCATCGATTTCCTCAGCAAGTGCGTCGTTGACAATAGCGAGTTGCTCCGCGCATTCCTGCACCTTGGCCTCGACTTTTTCACTCAACAATATTGCACGTCCAACTTCCTCAGCATGCACGTCATCTACGATCTCCTGACGCAGTACGACATTGACCGACGATAGGTCGGTCGCGCACTGCTCCACCTTGTCCTTGATTTGTTCGCTGTGGCTCAGTGCGGACGTCAGCAACTCCGGCGACGGCACAGGCACGCGGGAATGGACTTTCTCGTCCGGAATGGGTTTTTCTAGATTGTCTGACTTCAAGCCCGCCCTTTCGATTTTGTAAGCAAAGACGTCATTGGGATTGAGCGCCCGTCAAGCGACACTGGTATTGTGGCCTTCAACGGAACCCCCCCCATTGAACCGACGGCACGCGTCACGCGCCCTCAACTACTGACGTGGAACCTTGTCAAAGGTTTCACGTCAACAAGCGAATTTGTTTGGGTGCGCGTCGCAAAAAATATTATTCATCTCACAAGATGCTTGAGCATGCCGATTTAGTCTGTGCGATGGCGTACCGAGCAAACTATCAGGGAAAGAGCGAAGATTCAGGCTGGATCAGTCAGAAGACCAAGTGGGATAACCGTCTGGAATAATCGGGCACCACGTTTTCTCGCCGATTTCCACAGCACAAATTCATTAAACTCCATATCTGGCGCGGCTCTCGTGTTTAAAACCGCCTGAAGTGCCCGCCAGATCGAGAGTTTGGCATATTTCCCTTGAACCAAAATTACGATAACTACATGACTCTCACCTCAAACCGCCTTGGTCATATACCCCATCCACGGCCAGTAGGTGAGCGCGAAAATCACCAGCAGCGCAATCGCGGCCAGCGTGATCACGAGGCCGGTACGAATGAAATCGCGCGCATCGATTGTGTCGGTGCCGTAGGCGATCATGTTCTGTGGCGCATTCACGGGCAATATAAATCCGAAGCTCACCACGAACTGCAGGAGCATGGTCATGCCAATCACGTTGATGCCCGGCGTCTCTACCGCCATGAGCACGCTGATGATGATGGGGATCATGGTTGAGGCTAGTGCGGTTGCGCTGGCAAAGCCCAGGTGAATGACGATCAGGAACAGCGAGAGCAGCATGAAGATTGCGAATGCGCTCGCCTGTTGCAGTCCAAGGTTATGAACAATTAAATTGGCGAGCCATCCGGCGGCATTGGTTTTCAAGAGCGCAGTTCCCACGCTGATACCTATGGCGAACAGGATTACAGTGCCCCACGGGAAACCGCGTTGCGACTCTTTCCAGTTCATCACGCCGAGGCGCGGTACCAGCATCAGTGCGATGGCGGCGATGGTGGTCGAGGACGTATCGAAATTATGCAGCGTCTTTTCTGTCGCCCAGAAGCCGAGCAGCACCAGCACGAGCACTAATAGCTTCCATTCGTTCGCGGTCATCTTGCCGATGGCACCGAACTGCTCCTTGATGGTGGCCTGCCCGCCTTCAATCTCGGTCATCTCCGGCTTCATCATGCGCGTCATGATGAAGTACAGCGCGATGCTCATCACGGCCGAGAACGGTGCACCGGCGATGAACCATTCGCTCCATGTGATGCTGGTCTGGAATTGCTTTTCGATGAAGCCCACCGCGACCATGTTTTGCGCGGCCGCGGTCTTGATGCCGATGTTCCAGACGCTGGCAGTCTGCGCAGCGGTGATCACCAGAAGGCCGGCGAAGCGACTGCGCTTTTCTACGTTGAAGGCAAGAATGAAACCCATCATGATCGGCACCAGGCACGCCACTCGCGCGGTTGTGCTCGGCACGATGAACGACAGAAGGAAGCCCACGACCATGGCACCCATCACGATATGGTTGGTACCGGCATCGACCTTGGACAACACCACCAACGCGATGCGCCGGTCGAGACCGGTGGCTGTCATTGCGGCAGCGATGAAGCAGGCCGCCGCGACCAGTGCAACGGCGCTATTGGAAAACCCGGACAAAGCCAAATTAAGCGCGGCACCTGTGCCCATGTCGATGCCACCGGGTTTGGCTGCATCGGGCGCATACGCGAGCAAAAAAATCATCAGTGCGGCTATCACCACCGAACTCACTGCGTAGTCAAGCGCCTCGGTCATCCATACAATCACGGCAAAGGCAAGAATGCCCAGCATCACCTGCCCGGCGGGCGGCAAGCCAGAGGGCGCCGGCATCCACACGATGGCGACCAGTGTGGCTAGTGCCGCGATCAGTCCGGCTTTTTTGATGGTATTGCCATTGGATTCGGCGGCAGGGAGTGGTGAAACGGATGTTGTGTTCATGCGTCGATGATCACTTTCAGCGCCTTGAAGTCGGCCACATTGCCGAGAGCGAGGCAATATTTACAGACTACGTGTGGCCTCGGTCGCGTGTCTGTTCGCTGTCGCACATACACAGCTCAGTTTGTTGTAGCGTCAGCCCATTCCTACAACGAAGTCGGCAATCCGCCGCTTTGCAGCGACCTGTGCAGAGGTCAGCATGACTCTATACATTTCCGTGGAGGTCATATGCAAAGCAATGGAAGAATTATTGGCGCAGTACTGGCTGGTGTGGGTTCTTTGCTACTCGCCTGTTATGTGCAGAACGCAGTGACACAAAGAAAACGCGTCACAAAAGAACTTGCCAGGGATGCCGTACGCGCCTGGGAAGGCGAAGGCGGCGCGCTCATCGAAGCGGCACCTCGCGCAAACCCAGGCTGAGCGAGTCCTGACGCGCAGCGCGTCAACATCATGGCCACTAAATTTCTGCCCGGTACTACGCTTGCTGCTTTCACGCTGGCCGCAATGTCGACGCTGGCCAAGGCGGACGTGGCACCATTGAGTGCGCCGCCCGTGAAGGTAGCGCGGACGATCCTTATCCAGCAGGCGCTGGGGACAGTGCAGCAAGCGCAGGACATGCCGACACTTGCGCGCCAGGAGTATCCAGCACGGAACATCGTTCAAGGCACACCAAATAATCTCGACCACCTTCCGAATAGCTGCGCACAAAGCAGCGGATCGTTATGCTACGACTACCGGTCCGGACACGCGATGTACAAGCCGATGCGAAACCTGCTGCCGGTGATTCCGGGAATGACACCGCACAATCTGTCGCTTCATCGCGACAGGATCGTGGCGGAGTACACATTCAAGTAAAGCCTTCGCATTACTCGGCAAGTACAGCCAACGGGTAAACGTGCGCCCTGCCAACAAAATTGCTTCTGCTGTCTTTTTTGCGGCCGTGCCTAGCCCCTGCTTCCGGCGCGATGATGTCTTGCAACGCCTCGCGGTCGAGCAAGACTATTTCACGAAGACAAACGCTGATCAGCCCCAACTGGGCAAAGTGCGAAAAAGCGCGGCTGACTGTTTCCAGTTCCAGCCCCAGCATGTTGCCGATTTCCTGGCGCGTCAGACGAAGTTGCAATTCGGTCGCTGAGAACCCGCGCGAAGCGAAGCGCGCCGACATTTCCAGCAGGAAACCAGCCACGCGCCCCGCGGCAGGGAGGCTGCGCATGTTCAGCATCAACTCGCGATCTCTGCGGATCTCCGCACTGAACGCCTGATAAAGTTCGCGCACCAGATCGGGATTGTGCTGGCTAGTTTCGATTGCGGCATCGTATGGAATCGTCAGCACGTCACACGCATCCAGCGCAACGGCATCGCAACCGTGGACGCCGGTCGCAACCGCATCCAGGCCAAGAATATCACCACGCAAATGAAGGCCAGTCGTTTGTTCGCGGCCATCTTCTGACACGTAGCAGGTTTTGACAAACCCGGCGTTCAGGACATAAAACGAGTGGAAGTCAGCGCCGGCGCGAAACAGATAGTCGCCGCGCTTTCGCCGTCGGTGCATAAAAGGAAAGTCAGTGATCAGTTTAGCAATACGACCGCCGGGACTCGTCGCATCCGCGCATACCGCCGCAGGGAAGTGGATGAGGTTGTATGCCAAAACACTAGGATTTGCCATTTTCAACGACCTCTAAATTTCTGCCAGCCCGACAATATCCAGCAGTTGCGATACCGACCAGTCTACAAATCAACTAAACGTCATTTCATCCACTCGCACTTGTTACGTCTGTGCGATAGCGCACACGTTCGAAAATCAGCGTCCAGTCGGGGTAGATTTTTGCGTCGCCTTTGGTGACGACGTTGAGTGATCGTTTGCCTGCCCGGGTAGCGGCATGGCATTCGCCTCTTGCGCTTTGCTGATGTCAGATTTCGCGGTCGATGTTGTTCCCGGTGTTTCAATTGCGGGCGTGCTGGATGTCACACCAATCACTTTGGCGCGCGGGTCATTCTCTGCAGCCGCGCCGGTTGGTGATGCCGATTTATCGGTACAACCCACCACAAGAAGTACGACGAGAATGGCAGCGGCGGCGGCACTTCGTTGAATATTGATGACGTTCATGGCGGATTCCAATCAGGCAAATTG
>JANYFH010000239.1 GCA_025362705.1 Betaproteobacteria bacterium | reverse complement strand
GCGATCTTGCCGCCGATGTGGCCACTCTTGCCCATGCCAGTGACAACCACCCGGCCTTTTTTTTCAGCCGCATCGAATAAAAGTTTATGTGCCGCGATGAATGCGTCACCGAGCTTCAGCGCCAGCGAACGTACCGCGTCAGCCTCAATATCGAGTGTTGCTTTCGCAAGCTTCAGGGTGCGAGCCGTATCGGCAATAGAGCGGGGATGTAATAAACTTTCCATGAGACTATTGTACCGTTAAGCCCACGCCTGATTTTCTCCAGAGCAAGTGACCACGCACTCCACCCTGCCGATCGTATTGATTCTACTGGCTACCGCCGTCGTGACCGTGGTGGTGTTCCGGCGCGTCAATATGCCGGCGATTCTGGGCTACCTGGTGGTCGGCGCCCTGATCGGGCCGCATGCATTGGGGTTCGTGCCGGACACGCCGCAAACACGCTATCTCGCGGAATTCGGCGTTGTGTTTTTGATGTTTTCCATCGGGCTGGAATTTTCTCTTCCACAATTATTCGCGATGAGACGCACGGTAGTCGGGTTCGGCGGCTTGCAAGTCGGGTTAACGATTGTGGCGGTAATTTTGGCCGCGTTGTTCGCAGGTCTTGGCTGGCAGGTCGGGCTCATTCTTGGTGGTGTCCTCGCGATGTCGTCCACTGCCATCAGCATCAAGGTGCTGTCGGACCAGGCACAACTTCATTCGGCACACGGCAAACAGATTGTGGGCGTATTGCTGTTCCAGGATTTGGCGGTGGTGCCGTTGCTGGTGCTGGTTCCGGCATTGGCGCTTTCTGGCGGCGCGCTCGCAATCGAAGTGGGCTGGGCACTGGCCAAGGCAGCAGTTGTTTTGTCCTTGATTCTTACGGTCGGACAACGCGTAACACGCGCGCTTTTCGGCGTTGTTGCGCGTCAAAAATCCTCGGAACTCTTTGTGCTTACGGTTCTGCTCGTGACGCTGGGGTTGGCGTGGGTCACCGAGATCGCGGGTCTCTCGCTTGCGTTGGGTGCGTTTCTTGCCGGGATGCTGATTTCGGAAACCGAGTACCGCTATCAAGTCGAAGACGATATCAAGCCCTTCCGCGACGTGCTGCTAGGGCTGTTTTTTGTCACCATCGGCATGTTGCTCAATTTGAATGCCGTGCTCGATCACTGGGTGTTTGTTTTGCTCGTTCTTGCAGCGTTGTTGATGTTCAAGTTCTTGATCGTCATCGCCCTGGCCGCGCTGTTCAAGAACGACAAGGGTGTCGCGCTCAGATGCGGATTGGCGCTGGCGCCCGCAGGGGAATTCGGATTTGTGCTCCTCTCCCTTGCCGGGCAAATCAATGCAGTACCTGCAGCAACGCTGCAAGTCGTGCTGGCTGCGATGCTGGTCTCGATGCTGATCTCACCGCTAATACTTGCGAAGAGCGAAAAGATTGTCATGTATCTGGTGGCAAGCGAATGGGAAATGCGCGCTGTGCAGTTGCAGCAGTTGGCAATTCAATCCATGGCCAAACGCGGCCAGGTAATTATTTGCGGTTACGGACGTTCCGGCCAAAGTCTGGCGCGTTTTTTAGAGCACGAAAAAATTCCACTCATCGCCCTCGATACTGATCCGGCTCGTGTCAAGCAGGCCTCAGCTGGCGGCGATTCAGTGATGTTCGGTGACGCTACAAAACGGGAAGTGCTTACGGCGGCAGGATTGGCGCGGGCCGCAGCGGTTGTAGTGAGCTTTGCCAATACGCACGCGGCGATGAAAATACTTTCCCACGTTCGTTCACTGCGGCCCGATGTACCGGTGATAGTGCGGACATTTGACGATACCGATGTTGAAAAACTCAAGAGCGCGGGTGCCGCAGAAATTGTCGCAGAGGTCGTTGAGGGCTCACTCATGCTGGCGACGCAAACGATGCTCCTGCTGGGGATGCCGCTCAATAAAGTACTCGCGCGCTTGCGACAAGTGCGCGGAGAACGATACGAATTAATGCGCGGATTCTTCCCGGGCGTCACTGACGCTGCCGATGTTGAGTTCGATGGTCAGCAACCGCGTATGCAATCTATCCTGATTGACGAGGGTGCGGCGGGAGTTGGCAAGACAATCGAGACGCTCCGAATGGAAGAGCTGGGCATCCAGATTGTTGCGCTCAGACGTAAAGGCGTGCGTGAAACAAGATTGCAACCGGAGATGCGGTTACAAGCAGGTGATGTGTTGGTGTTGGCGGGAACGCCCGAAGCACTGGCAAGGGCGGAGATGCGTCTGTTGCAGGGATAATGGCCACCGAGACAATCGCGCACATTGGCCTACTTAGCCGTCTTCAGTGCTTTTCGAAGCACATTTCGCCAGAAGGCGCGTGGGACGCTTAGTTTCAGAGTGTTTGACTCACCAGATTATTTTGGCGCGAGTATTTCTTGCGGCAATCCGAGGGATGGTGGGATGGCGCAATAACAAAGCCCGCCGAAGCGGGCTTTGTTGGGATTAACGCACCTAAATCAGAAGACCATGCACAACGTATACAGCGCGCCATCGTCAACTGCGGCTGGTAGCGTTGCGATGTTGCCAGGTGCGGCTCCTGTGTCGTCGGTAAATCGCACGCTGCCGGTGTTAGAAACTCCATCATCAAGTGCGGTGTCAATTTGCTTGGCGAAACGCCCGGTCATCTGTTTCATGCAAATTTGGGTACCACCAGTAGGCATGGTTGAAATCCAAAGCTGAGCCAATGTAGCAGTATTGACGCCAATCCGCCCATTATTTGCATTCAGCGGATAATATTGCGGATCCGCCAGCGCGGTAGGTCCGGCCGCTAAATTTGCCAACCGCAAATGTTGCCAAAATACCGCTGACTCTTCAGTGGAGGCGGCAGCCGGAAACATTGCTCCTTCAATTTGTCCGTTACCTAATGTTCCGCCCGTTGCAAGGGTTGCGCCCACCAAATTCGTCGTAACGCGGACATCGTCCCCAGGCAATTGCTTAAATCGATCCTGATAGCCATAAATCTGCGTTTGAATGTTACGCATGTCGGTGATCAGATTTTTCACCTTCGCACTATTGATCAATTCCTGCCCTTTCAAAATACCACCGAGCAGCAGACCGATAATCACCAATACAATGGCAATCTCGACAAGAGTGAAGCCGGATTGCTGGCTTTTCATACTTTTCATTTTATTCTCCGATGTTGGTAACAGTTGAGAGTGTTTTTCAAAAATTGTTGAAACGATTACCTGATTGCCAGACCAACCACCAGTCCAAATGCCAGAAACAAGACGGTGAAGTCATTCATGTTCAGCTGTTGCAATTTGGTTTTCATGTTTGTCTCCGGTGGTAGCCAGGCATTTGCCTGAGGACATATCAGCAATCGGCGTGCCAATGTTGTAATTAATTGATTTATAAAGAAATTAATAAATTTTCTCTAAACCTGTAGGTTTTTGCGACTGCGAATCCTGCATCGGAAACTGACACCTGTCCGGAGTCTCGACGGTTTACAATCGATTGGACTGCCATATTGGCGCCCGGCCGCAATTCCAGCTACGCTTCCCGTCGGCGCTACAACTTCAATCAAGCTAGAAGAACCGATGACTATCGTTTCGATACCTAACACCGCAAATCTTGCCACGTCGCTAACGCGTGGACGGCGCTGGGTGATTCTCGCGATGTTGCTCTCGCTACATGCAGGGCTCATTTCCGAACCGGGCAGCGAGTTTCAACGTACCTGCCTGACGGTGCATTTCGGATTGTTTTTGTTGTGGCAACCATTCATCAGCACGCAGCGCGAACTCAATCTGTTTGCGACGCTGTTATTTTTTGGTATTACCGCGGTTGTCATCTACAGTTTGTCGGGCTGGATGATGATGGCTTGGATCGCGGTTCTGATCGGCATCATGGGCGGCAAGGTATTCACGTTGCAGGCTGCGAGCAGGGGTCGATTTTATGTCGTCGCGGTGTTTTACCTCTTTACCGTTTTGCTGCTATGGGCAGTGCCGGTGCTCGTGCTCGAAATCAAATCCCTGCCGCCTGGTCTGGCAACGTTGGTGAAGCTTTCGTTGCCAATGGTTTTGTTGACGCTGGTGGTGTTGCCTTACCGCGCCGAGGACGAAACAACTTCGCAAGTTTTTGATTTTTTCTACAGCCTGTTTATTTTTCAGCTTGTTGTCGTCCTGGTGCTTGGCAGTATTGCGGCGATGCGTGTCACGGATAACTCGTATTTTCGAGCAGTGCTGCTAACGGTGATGTCATTTTCGGGTGCATTGCTGTTGCTCGCAGCGCTGTGGGGGCCGCGAGCGGGCTATGGCGGTTTGCGCACCTATTTTTCACGCTATCTGATGAGCGTCGGGATGCCGTTTGAGCTTTGGATGCGGCGCATCGCGGCGCTTTCCGAAGCCGATATGAACGCCGATCGATTCCTGCAAATGGCGATGGCAGAAGTTGCCACCATGCCGTGGATACTGGGATGCAAGTGGTCGGCACCGGACGGCAGTGGAGAATTCGGCAAGGAGACCGGCCACACTGCGCAGTTTCGCTATCACCAGTTAGAAGTGAAATTCCAAACCGAGAGCGAGTTATCACCTGCGTTATTTCTGCACTTGCGACTGCTTGCGCAAGTCGTTGGAGAATTCTATGAAGGCAAGCGGCGCGAACAGCTGATTAAGCAAAACGCGTACATGCAGGCGGTACATGAGACCGGCGCCAAGCTCACCCATGACGTCAAAAATGTGTTGCAGTCGCTATTCGCGTTGACCTCAAAGAGTGGTGCACGGCAAAGCAGTAACGCCATACACGGTGAAAAGCGCGACGCCACGCCTTACGAGGCAATGCTTGATCGGCAATTGCCGCAGCTCACCAAACGCCTGCAGACCACGCTCGACAAACTGCAAAACCCCGCACTGGTCGCCACCGGCTTAACGCTCCCCGCTGAAGATTGGTGGAAAGATGTATTGACGCGCCACATTGGGAGTGGGGCGTATTTCACATCGCAAGGGAATATGTCCGCAACCCTCCCGGTCAATCTGTTCGATACCGTGCTGGAAAATTGCCTGGAAAACATTCGCAAGAAACAACAACGCGAACCCGATATTCGCGTGTCGATAACGTTGTTGATCGAAAACGTTGCCACGTTGATTATCACTGACACTGGTAGCGCCATTCCGAGTGCGGCTGTTGATAGTCTTTTCCGCGCGCCGGTCGCAAACTCGCGTGGCGGTGGGCTGGGCATTGGTTTGTATCAGGCGTTCAGGCAGGCCGAACAGGCAGGCTACCTGCTTGCACTGGTGACGAATGTGGCGGGAGATGTCAGGTTTGAGCTTCGGAA
>JANYFH010000163.1 GCA_025362705.1 Betaproteobacteria bacterium | reverse complement strand
TGCTGGTGAGCGTACGGCCGAAATCGGAACCAGTGAAGGTGGTGACGCTATCCGAAATGCCGAGCCCGACGGTGGCGTTGTAGAAATACGAGAGCGCGCTGCCGATTTGTGTGTGCAGGGCCGGTTGCGTGACAAGTTGATTGTCGTGCGTATCCCAGCCGCCGAGTGAGACGAAAAATACCTGTCGCTTCGCACCCAGGGTGTTGCGCATGGCGATCATGCGCGCGACCACGCGCAGTTGCGCGGCGAGACTGCTGGTGGTCAAGTCCGCGGGCAGTGGAAGATCCGGCGCACCGGCGAGTGCGGCTGAAAGCGTAACGTTTGCATCGATGGAACGCTGCGTGGTATCAGCCAGATCCTGCGTAAAGAGATTCGCGCCGCCAGCGGTGATGAGTGCGCGCAGACTGGCGCTCGCCGAATTCGAGCCGAACAGGCTGCCAGTAATGCCGCTGATGGTCGTTGAACCTGATGCGCTGAGCTGATAAGCGACGGTCGACTGCCCGGCGATGAAGACGGCGCTGCCACTGATCGAGTTGCAGGTA
This sequence comes from Betaproteobacteria bacterium, assembly GCA_025362705.1. Classification (GTDB taxonomy): domain Bacteria; phylum Pseudomonadota; class Gammaproteobacteria; order Burkholderiales; family Usitatibacteraceae; genus UKL13-2. The sequence goes on along the minus strand of JANYFH010000163.1, from coordinate 5,114 downwards.
AAAATGCTGGCGGCATTTTGCGATGCCATCAAATCACCGATGCGGCCGCCCCAGCCGGCGGTGGCGCCTTCCGGCGCGCTCGCCTGCCAGACCGATTGCTGGTCGTTGTGCGAAAACAGTTTTGGCGGCAATGGCACGGATAAATTGTTGTATTGAATTTTTGTGGTTGGTACGATTAGCGGTCCGACATTTGCCATGACCGCGAGCTTGCCCGAGTCCCAGATTGTTTTTAAGGGCGCAAGTTCTTTGGGCAGCGCAAACTGGCGACCCGCATTTGCGCCCGTCAGTGCGACGCTGGGGGTAAGCGGCAGCAGATCTGCCAATGCGCGCGAGATGGTCGAGCGTGAGGCCGTGTAGGCAGAAAAATTGGCTGTGTCAAACGGAATCACGGTGTTGTTGTGGTCGTTGGCGCCATACAAAAATACGCAGACCAGCGCGCGATAGTCGGTCGCTGTTTGTGCGGCGGCAGCGCCGATGGTGGCCAGATTCAGCGCGAACGGTGCGGCAGTGCCGGCGATGGAAAGACGGCCTGCGGTACGCAGAAATTCACGACGCGACTGATTGATGTTTTTCACGATGGTAGTCATGTTGGCTCCGATCAATTCTGGAAAATGTATTCGGGACTTGCCATCGTCAGAAAGATGGCGAGATTGACGCGATTGCGCTGGTCGGCGGCCGGGTTAGTGGTGCCGATATTGACCGAAAGAACCGCAGCACGAATGATGGCGCGGGTGGCAGCCGAGAGATTTCCTGCGACCAGCAACAAATTCACGCGGTCGATGAGCGCATCGGGATTGGCCGCGAGCGCAAGCTCGACGCCATAGTCGGCCTGAATGTCGCGCACACCGCCAGTCGCCGTGCCGACGCCTGATGTGATGACACCACGCATGTAATTCAGATAGCCGGCGATCGATGTCTCATTGGTAATCTGCGATTCGGGCGAGACGAGGCCCACTGTGCCAATTCTGCTGTTGGGCGGAATGTATCCCGGCCGGAAAAAATTGAATACCGACGGCGAGTACATCGGCGACTCAGCAAGCTGGCTGGCCGGATCGGTCGTGGTGCCATTGAGGAAACGACCATCGATCGAATGTGCGCCGAATGCACGCATCCAGTGCACGAGTCGTACGGGAGGCTCGCGCAATTTGCCGCTGATCGCGTTTGCCGTTCCCCTCGCCTCGACGTCGAGCAATATTGCGCGAATGACGGCTTTCATGTCGCCACGCACACCGGCGCCGTTATTGTTGAACGCAGTTGCCACGCGCGTTACATAAGCCTCGGAAGGATTCGATGACACCAGGCGCTGGATCAATTGTTTGCCGATGAATGGCCCGACATTCGGATGATTGAACAATGTATCGAGTGCAATGCGGACATCGTTATCGGTTGCGCCGACGGTTTGCACGGGGATGGTGACACCCAGAAATTGTTTTTGTGAAATGGAATGGAACTGGTTATACGCCTGCATCGGTTTGATCTCGCGATCAGGATCAGCGCCTGCGTTTGCACCATTGAAACGGTTGGTCGACGTATCCGGCCCTGCCCAGCTCAAGCCCGTCATGACTTTGGCCATGCCAGAAATGTCGGCGTTGGTGTAAGTTTCGATGGGCTTACCGGTAGACTGGTCAATTTTTTGTGTGCCATCGAGATTGAGTTGGTACAAACCGATGCTCATCAGTTGCATGACTTCGCGTGCGTAATTTTCGTCGGGCACGCTGCCGGTGACCGCATTCTCTTTCTGGTTGTGCAGGTGCGTGAGATAGAGGCCCATCATCGGCGAGTACGTCACGGCTTCGAGCAACTGGCGGTAATTTCCAAACGCATTCGCGCCCAGCGTATCCAGATACTGCGCGGGGCCGCGCGGATAGCCGAAGGCGATGTTGCTGTTGAGCGAAACCACAAAAATTTCCGACAAGGCGAACGCGACGCGCTGACGCAATGCGTCATCACCCGTGGCGAAATTTTTCCACATGCTCCACTGGAATGCAGTCTGACCGTTTTGCGACGCTGCTGGCAGCGAGTTGATATACGCGGTCACCGGCGGCAAGTGCAAAGTTTGTGGTTTGCTGAACTGGCTGGTCAGCCAGGCGTCGAATCCCGACGTGGTGACGGCCTCGATGTCTGCCACCCTCGCGCCGAACGTCGCCTGGCTAACGAAGCGCGATGCTACCGATGCGCTAACGAGAGCGGGCTTTGAACTCACACACACGTTCACCGGCCCGCCGGCAACGGCGAATCGTTCGAGCGGCAATGTGCGATTGACAAGTGAGAACTGCGGCAGCGAATACGTGAAGACACCGGTCTCGCCGCTGGCGAAATTAAATTCAAATGTGCCAACCGGGGCAATCGCGTTCGGCGGAAGTGAGCCGTTGATTTGCGGGTAGGCAGTGCCCGAGGCGATCTGATAAATCGTGCCGGTGAAATGTTTGATATTGGCAACATCCTGCACGCCCTGCAATGTGAACCAAGTCGCTTTACCCGTCGGGCTGTAGCTGTACCATCCGCCAAAAACGATATTGGCCTGATGTGAAATCTGGATACCCCAGCCCGATGCATTCGGTCCACCCCACCAGTGGTCGGTGAAATTTGTCAGCCCTGCGCGAAATCCGGCGCCGGTAGACGTTTGCAATGAACAAAATGGCACCAGATCGGCGGCGGCGAAATTCTGTGGCTCCAAATCAGTTTTGGTTTGTTGTACCGTGCCAATGCTGTAATTAAGCGAGAGCCGGTTAGAACTTGTTACAACGATGGAGCCGGTACCAGTCTTGATGGCCGTGGTATTTGCGCCTGCCGTGATTTGTGACAGCGGTGTGCCGGTGTACGTGTAGAGATCACCTGCGCAAGTGGCGCCGCTGAACGTGCATTCGAGTGAGAAGAATGTCGGGACACCTTGAAGATCATAGGTAAACCACGCCGCGAAGGTACTTGTGCCCTGCTGCTGGATACTCAATCCCCAGCCTGATTCTGTGGGTTTGTACCAGAAGCCGACCAGATCCTGTGCGGCTTGCGCGCTGGCCGACATACTCGCCAGGGTGAGAACAAAAAACGCGCCGCAGCTTGCGGCAAGACGTTTCAGGTAGTGAATACAACCAACGTTAAACGACTCGGATGCTGCGGTGGATTTCATCATGATGACCCTTTGTTGGACTTGCTCCCGTGGACACATTACGCTAAACGGGTAAAGATGGTTGACGGGAACCTGTAACGAAGTGCGACGGGTGTGGATACGGGAGTGTGATGCTGATCACAGTCGACATTAGTGAATATCGTGAACACCAGCTTCGACGGGCTTTGTGAAGCCATTACATCTGGAGAATCACACCAGCGCTGGGTTTGCGGAGTATTCAGCTATTACGTTGAAACGGATACACCGATCCCAGCACCAGGATCTGCGTGAGTTCATCCAGTGCCGTGCGACATTCATCGAGCAATGCGGGATCCGCAAGATCGGGTTCACTGAGCCGCTCTCGATAGTGTTTTTCCACCCATTTGTTGAGACGCACATGCAGCTTGTCGTTCATCCATGTTGCCGGATTCACCGCTGCAAATTCTTTTTCGTTTAACTCAACGCGCAGACGAAGACAGGCCGGTCCGCCGCCATTGCGCATGCTTTCGCGCAAGTCCATGACTAGCACATCGCGAATTGGCGTGTTTTCGCTGAGCAATTTTTGCAGATACGCCCAGACGCGTTCGTTGCTGCGGCACTCTTCAGGCACCAGCAGCAGCATGCTGCCATCGCTGCGCGTCAGCAACTGGCTGTTGAACAGGTACGTTTGCACTGCTTCATCTATCGTGACATCCGCGCTCGCAACTTGCACCGCCACGAAATTGCTCTCCAGCTTTTCCGTGATTTCACCGATCACTGCCGTCTGATTCAGGAACGCCAGTTCGTGGCAGAGCAGCACATTGCCATTGCCGACAGCGATGACATCGTTGTGAAATACGCCGGCATCGATGACATCCGGATTTTGCTGGGCGAATACAACCTTTTCCGTGTTCAGCTGATGCAGTCGCGCAATTGCCTGCGAAGCTTCAAGCGTTTGCCGCGGAGGATATCGTTTTGGAGCGGGTGCCGCCATGTTGAATCCACTTGCACCGTATACAAAAAACTCGACGCCACTTTCGCCGTAATGCCGGCAAAAGCGTGTGTGATTGGCCGCACCTTCGTCACCGAGCTGCGGACAGCCGGGCAGTGCATCGTGGTGTGCAAACAATTCATGGTTTGAAAAAATCGCCTTTAGCACGCGCGAGGTAGTGGGATGTTCGATAGAGCGATGAAATTTGTTGATGAGATTTGCCGGCGTGAAATGTACGCGCCCGTCGCCCGTGTCGGCACTCGGGCTTACCGTCGCAGCATTCGCACTCCACATGCTAGATGCCGAAGATGCACCTGACAAGAGCGCCGGTGCAGCTTTGGAGGCCGCGCGAATCACATCGGCATCGCTGCCGCCAAAGCCAAGTGCACGCAATGTGGCGATACTGGGTCGCTCATGCGGTGGCAGCACGCCTTGCCTGAAGCCCATATCGGCCAGCGCCTTCATCTTGGCCAGGCCCTGCAATGCCGCCAGTTTCGGATTCGCGATGGCGCCTGAATTATTTTTTGACGCAATATTGCCGAACGAGAGGCCGCTGTAATTGTGCGTGGGCCCAACCAGGCCGTCGAAGTTGGCCTCGTGTGTGACGGAAAGCGCGCTCACGACATCCGCCGGTCACGTGGAGAAAGTGCCACGCAACGCACAGTGTCACCATTCTTCACGCGGAGTAATTCGGCCGTTTTCGCGTCTAATGGAAATTGATTGTTCCATGCAACATCGTTCACCGATGCGCGCACAAGACAGGCGCGATAGCCGTCGAAGGCCGTATTGGCGACAAGATAGAGGACAGCATCTGCCGAGGGCCGGGCGTCGGTGATTTCAACCGGACACGTGACACTTTTTGCCACTGCACTGACATCATCGATATCGCATTCGACCGTTGGACCTGCGTCGAAAATATCGACGTAGCCTTCATAACGTAATCCTTCGTCCACCAGCATTTTCATCGCCGGTTTGGTTTGCGGGTGCGTCTGGCCGATGACAGCCTGCGCCTCCGGGGTCAGGAACGAGCTGTACAGC
>JANYFH010000153.1 GCA_025362705.1 Betaproteobacteria bacterium | reverse complement strand
AGCAGGTTTGACTGCGACTGATGCCGTGATTGGCAACAAGCAGGGCGATGCACCCGCCGCGATTGCGGCCGCTGCGCGCAAAATTGAAGCCGTGTATTCATATCCGCACCAGAACCACGCCTGCATGGAAGTGATGAACGCCACCGCGAAGTGGACCACGGAACGCTGTGAAGTATGGGCACCGACGCAAAACGGTGAAGGCGCGTTGGCGGCGACATCCGAAGCGGCCGGCTTGCCGCTCGACAAATGCGAGATGTACAAGATTCACCTCGGTGGCGGTTTTGGTCGGCGCGGCATGACTGATTACATCAAGCAGGCGGTGTTGATCGCAAAACAGATGCCCGGCACGCCTGTAAAGTTGCTGTGGTCGCGTGAAGAAGACATGGCGCAGGGCCGTTACCATCCGATTACCCAATGCAAGCTCACTGCCGGCCTTGATGCGGATGGCAACATCAGCGCCGTGCATATGCGCATCAGCGGGCAATCGATTCTTGCCGGGCTGGGATCGCAGAATCTCAAGGATGGCAAAGACCCGGTGGTGTTTCAGGGCTTGAATGCGCCGGGGCCAGAATCCTCACTCCAGTATGCGTTCCCGAATTTTCTTGCCGACCACGCGATGCGCAATCCGCACGTGCCACCGGGATTCTGGCGCGGTGTGAACCTGAACCAGAACACGATTTATCTCGAATGCTTCATTGACGAACTCGCACTCGCGACCAAGCAGGACCCGCTCGCGCTGCGGCGAAAACTGCTGGCACAAAATCCGAAAGCGCTGGCGGTGCTAAACACTGTCGCCGAGAAAGCCGGTTGGGATAAACCAGCAGCCAAAGGGATTTTCCGTGGCCTGGCGCAGACGCACGGATTCGCGAGCTACGTCGCAGCCTGCGCGGAAGTGTCCGTGAGTGACGCAGGCGTGTTGAAGATTCATCGCATCGTCGCCGCCACCGATCCGGGTTATGCAGTGAATCCACAGCAAATTGAAGCGCAGGTGGAAGGCTCGTTCGTCTACGGTTTATCCGCGGCGCTCTACGGCGAATGCACGGTGAAGGATGGCCGCATCGAGCAGAGCAATTTTCACAACTACCCGACGCTGCGCCTGGCTGACATGCCGAAAGTGGAAACGCATATTGTCGCTTCCGGTGGATTCTGGGGCGGGGTAGGTGAGCCGACAATCGCGGTGGCAGCGCCTGCGGTATTGAATGCGATTTTCGCCGCAACGGGGAAGCGCATTCGTGATTTACCGCTCAAGAATCACGATTTGAAACGGGCTTAAGCACATAGTACGTACTGGCTAAACCGCCATCCGGCGCGGGTTACAGGGCTAAATGCCTCTGCTATCCGCGCCAGTGCTAGCGTTTGTCAAAATTCTCGTCAGCAGGCGCGGGGTGCGCGCCCTGTTCACCAGTACAACACCGCCATTTTTGTTGCCAATGCAAACATCAATATCGCAAAAATGCGCTTCAACGTTGCCACTGGAAGCCGATGCGCCAAACGCGCGCCTACTGGCGCCGTGAAAATGCTTCCCGCAACGAGTGCCATCAGAGCAGGCAGGTAAACAAAGCCCAGGTGGTATTCCGGCAAGTCGGGCATGCGCCAGCCGCTGACAATGTAGCCGAGCGTGCCGATGACGGTGACAGGAATGCCGATCGCCGCGCCGGTGCCGATGGCCTTGTGCATAGCGACGCCGCAGTAGAGCATCACCGGCATGATCAGGAAGGTGCCGCCAGCAGACACCAAACCAGACAAGGTGCCGATGACAATACCGATGCCGAAGCAGGCGCTGAATCCCGGCATGGTGCGCGATGCATGTGGCTTTTTTGCCAGCAGCATCTGGGTGGCAGCGGCATAGACGATGACAGCAAACGCAATTGCCAGCGTGCGCTGCGAAACCCAGCCGCTGGCGAGTGTTGAGAGCAGCGAGCCAGTCACCATGCCCGGCACCATCAGCTTGACGATAGTCCAATCTACGCCGCCATGTCGTTGATGCTCGCGCACACTGGCGCTGGATGTGAACGCGGCCGATGCCATCGCCGTGGCCAGTGCCATATGCACATTATGGTCGGCACTCAGCGCTTGTGTAGCGAACAGCGTGGCAAGGATAGGTACCAGCGTCATCCCGCCGCCGATGCCCAGCAGCCCCGCGAGAAAACCCACCAGCGCACCGGTGCTGATGTAAATCAGCAGCCAGATCATTTGTGCAGTGCAGGAAGAATGACGGCGTCAGCGTCGCTCAAAACCGTCGCGCATCCACATCGCGCACAAACCGGATCACGCCGTCGAAATAAGTCTTCTGGTCGTCGTACATCGACATGTGGCTGCCGTTTGCGCAATACAGATAGCGCCCTTTTTTCACGGCACCGGCCAACCATTGCATGTGCTTGGGGTCCATCGTGTCGTGTTGCCCACCGATGACGAGCGTTGCAACGGTGAGTTTGCCGAGATCCTGCGTGCGATCCCATTTTTCGAGAATGCCGCTGGCGCCGAGTTCGCTGGGGCCTTGCATGGGCACGTAGATTTTTGGGTTCAGGTGTTTGAACGAACGCACCACCGGCTCGGGCCATTTGTCGGGCGGCATGCGCAGGATGTGATACTGGTAGTGATGCGGCATCAGTAACTCCATATAGCGCGGGTCTTCGTACTTACCGTCTTTTTCGAGCTTCTTGATTTCGGCCAGTACTTTCTGATCCATGGCCGGCATCAGCACCTTGTCGGCGTATGCGTTATAGGCCGGGATGCTCGCCATCATGTTCGAGATGACGAGGCCCTTGAGGTTCTGCTGGTACTTGAGCGCGTATTCGATGGCCAGAATGCCACCCCAGGAATGGCCGAGCAGATAAAAATTATCGCGATTTAGGCCAAGTGCGATGCGCACCTGTTCGACTTCTTCGACAAAGCGCGGGATTTCCCAGAGCGATGGTTCATCCGGCTGATCGCTGTAGGCCGAGCCGAGTTGATCGTAGTAGTAATACTCGATGGACGCGCCAGGAAAATAGCTGTCGAATGCTTCGAAGTATTCGTGTGTTGCGGCTGGCCCGCCGTGCAGCAGCAACACTTTTATCGTCGGATTATTGCCGACACGCTTGGTCCAGACATTGAAATTCCCTTTCGGTGTCTTGATGGGAATCATCCGCGCGCCACCGCTCAGTGCATCATCGCGGCTGCTGTTGTCGTGGTAGCGCGACGCTGCGGTTGAATCCGGCAATGAAGTGCTTGAGCACGCTTGCAGTAACAGCAGCGTGAAGATGAGCGCGAGGGTTTTTTTCAAGGCGTTCTCCGGGTTGCGTGTGAATTGACCGGTGAATGTTATCAGTAGTGCGTGCGTCGTCCCGGCGCTGAATAAATTGAAAACACAAGCACTGGCGGGGCTGTCAGCGCATTTATGCCTGTAGAAGCGCGCCGAATGGCGTTCTACGAAAATCTATCGCTTCTTTACCAACGCGGTCGTTGTGTGGCCGAAATCGATTTAATGATGACGCGGTGTTTTGTGTACGGCGACAACGCCACCTTGGCACGCGCCAGCGCCGCCAGCATCAGCGTGCGTACTGCGGGCGATAGCAGCGTGTCCGGATCGATCAGGCGAATATGGCGCACTTGATTGCCGCTGCCATTGAGCAATTTTTCCGGATCCGGCAGCTTCGTGCCTTGCAGGAAAAACAGCGTCACCCAACGGGGATAAACCGCCAGCGAGAAAATTGCCTCCGAAGCGCGTTCGCTGGGGCCGAAGCCGATCGCGAGCGCATTGTAATTGTCGTAAACCATTTCGATTGCGCACGGCAGAAGTGCGCGCATCCTGGCGAGTTCTTCGCGTGTTCGTGTCGCCACCTCCGGTGAAAATTTGTCGATGAAGGAATCGAGTTGGCGCTGTTCTTCGTTCGCAGACATTGCGCTCAGTAAGTACGGAAGAACACGACGTAGGCAGTAATCAGCGCCAACAACGCGCCAACGAGAATGCCACCGAACAGAACCATCGCAACCCGATTGTCGGCTTGTTCATCGCGCCGCGCATCGACAGCTTTATTTGCCAAAGCACGTTTGCGCTCGCGCAAACAAAATGCCAACACGCCAAACATGATGCCGACGAACACCAGCAGGATAACGATGAGACTTTCGGTCATGGCAACAGTTGACGAGTCTATTTTTTGTCGACCTTCGGCGGCACCAGGTCATCTTCCAGTTGATCGAGTTTTTCCTGCGGCGCTTTGCCGTCGTACACGTTGCGCAAACGCCGTTGCAGATAGGCGTCGCGAATGAATTGATATTTGTCGAGGGCGGCAGTATCCAGCGTAGAGCTCGCACCGAGCAAATTCGCACGCAGATCGATGACTTCCACGCCGAACGCACTATTGCGTGTCGGAATGTGATCGACATAACGCGAATATCCTGCGAAAGAATCGACCAAGCGACCGCTACCGTCGCGCAGGGTAGATGGGCCCATCAGCGGCAGCATCAGGAATGGACCGCTGTCCAACCCCCATTTGCCGAGTGTCTGGCCGAAATCTTCGTTGTGCTTTTCGAGCCCCATCGGCGTAGCCACATCGAACAGGCCCAGCACGCCGAGTGTGGAATTGACAAAAAAGCGGCCAGCGTCGGATGCCGCGTCGCCACCTTTGCCCTGCAACAGGTTATTCAATGCCGTGGCCACGTCGCCGATATTGGTGAACAGATTGGTCACGCCTGCACGGAAAAAATCGGGCGTCACTTTTTGGTAGCCTTTGGCGACGGGCTTGAACAGATTTTCGTCGACAACATCGTTGAACGCGTAGGTGGCCCGATTCATGCCTTCAAACGGATCGGCCTTGGATGCGCTGGTCGAGGCGCAACCGGATATCAGCGCGAGACTGGAGATGGCAATGGCGGCTAGGTATTTGGGATTGATAGAAATCATTTTGTAGGGATTTTTTAAGTTAGAGGAGAAATTAGTGAAGGGCGAAGCGCATCGACAGATCGAGCGCCCGGATGTCTTTGGTGAGTGAGCCAACCGAAATACGGTCAACACCGGTTTCGGCAATGGCGCGTACGGTCTGTAGATTGACGCCGCCG
>JANYFH010000149.1 GCA_025362705.1 Betaproteobacteria bacterium | reverse complement strand
GTTCAAGCTCGGCTGGAAAAATTGCCAGTTGTTGCGACCCCGGTCCTTGGCCAGATACATCGCGGCATCGGCATTGCGAATCAGCGAATCGGGCGTCTCGCCATCCCTCGGGAACACGCTCACACCAATCGACGCCGATACCGACAGCACCTGTTCTTCGAGCGAGAACGGCTCACTGATGGCCTCGGCAATTTTCTCGGCAACGGGCGCGATGTCTTCGGCGTTGTTCAGCGCATCGAGCACCACCAGAAATTCGTCGCCGCCGAGACGGCCGACCAGATCGGCGGCGCGCAGACACGACTGCAGTCTCGATGCTACTTTCTTCAGCAATTCGTCGCCCGCGTAATGCCCAAGCGAATCGTTGATGGTTTTGAAATTATCGAGATCGATAAACATGATCCCGACCTCGGTCTGATTGCGGCGAGCACGCCCGAGAATGACCTGAATGCGATCCAGCAGCAGCGCACGATTGGGAAGATGTGTGAGCGTATCGTGATGCGCCAGAAACTGAATGCGCGCCTCCGCCTGCTTGCGGTCGCTGATGTCGCGTATCACCGACATGCGATGGGTAACACCCGCATAAACCAGATCCTTGCCGACTATCTCAACAGCCATTCTGCTACCGTCGTCACGGATCAGGGTGATTTCGTAAGGCCGCTCAAACCCCGCGCGTATGTTGCTGACCACCGTTTCGAAATCTTCGGGCGCAATAAAATCCCGATTGGGACGACCAACCATCCCGTCGTGCGTCGTCCGCATCATTTGGGCAGCGGCTTCATTGCAGTCGGTGATGATACCCTTGTCGAGAAATACGATGCCTTCGTTAGTCGCGTCGGCGAATTTTCTTAACCGCTCCTCGCTTTCGCGGAGCGCTTTTTCGGCCTCGCGTTCGCGCGTAATGTCGGTGATGAGTACATAAGCTCCCCGCACTACCCCCGTCTCGTCAAAATGCGGGGTGATCGTCACTTCAAGCGTGCGTTCGCTACCGTCGGAAACGGGGTTTTGTCGTGTGTAGCTGACGGTCTCCCCGCCCATCGCACGATCCACGTGCGGTTTGATGGCGACGAACGCCTCTGCACCAATGACCTCAGCGACTGTTTTGCCGATGATGGACTGTTCATTTAATCCAAAATTAGTCGCATAGGCCTTGTTTGCAAATACGCAGCGGAAATTATCGCTAACAAAATAGGCCACCAGCGCAGGAATGGTCTCGGCGAGCAGCCGCAGTAACTGGGAAGAATTCGCAGTAGGGGTATCGATATCAGGTGGTGTGCGCGCTGTTGACATGGCATCGGGTTAGTCCCGATTCTTTCCTGGCGAGATGCAAGCACTATAGGATTGAAAGCAGCTTGCGTAAAGTAAGACGCGGGTCAGACGCAGCCTGACACGCGGGGAGCCGCGAATGGCGCGCCACGGGCAAATCGGGATTCGCATACGTTTGCAAATTTGAAAAAACTTTAAAATAACCACCTTAACCATTGACGTAACAGGGTTTTTTCGTTAAATTCCAGCGCATGGAACAAGACCTTCAGCGCTTTGAGGACAAGCTCAATCATTTCGTCACGCTGTTTCACCGACTGCGGACGGAGAACAACGAGCTGCGCCAAAGTGTTGCCTCCAAAGCCGACGAGGTCAAACGCCTCGCCGAAAAACTGGATCAGGCCAAAACACGGATTGAGGCGCTGGTTGCGCAGCTTCCTGAAAATTAGATCGAATATCGATGAGTGAAGCGAAGCCAGCCAAAGAAGTCAAAGACCCCAAGGGCGTGACCATCACCGTGATGGGGCGCGAGTTCCGGGTGGCGGCACCGGATGGCGAAGAGCGCCAGTTGGTCGCCTCGGTCGATTTCCTCAACAAAAAAATGCGCGAGATTCGCGACACCGGCAAGGTAGTGGGTAACGAGCGTATCGCCATCATGGCCGCACTCAATATCGCCCACGAACATCTGCAAAAACCTGCCAGCAGTCGCGCCGCCAAAACTGCACCCGTCGATGTCGATGCTGAATTCGCGCGCGGTCGAATCCATGCATTCGAAGACATCATTGAAAAAGCGATTTCGGACCAGGAAAAGCTTTTCTGACTTTGCGAACAACAGTCGCGCAACGCGTTATAGTATCTTTGTTGCACGGCGTTTGAGCGTTCGCTTAGGTCTTAGATCCTTTGAGCCTTAGACTGTTAGTCGATGGACGCTTGCCCAAGTGATGCTGGTGTGCGCGTCCCACGTGGACGTACCTGAAGGCATCCGGTGAGCGACCG
>JANYFH010000143.1 GCA_025362705.1 Betaproteobacteria bacterium | reverse complement strand
TCGCTGAATGCGGATATTGTATTTTTGCAGGAAGTGCAGGGCGTACACACCAAACACGAAAACAAATTCGATGATTGGCCTGAACTCGCGCAGCACGAACACATCGCTGAGGGTCGCTATACCGATCTGGTCTACGGCTTGAATGCAACGCATAAGCATGGTGACCACGGCAACGCGATTATCTCGGCGTTTCCGGTCATCAACTGGATCAATCGCGATGTCTCGCATCACCGTTACGAATCGCGCGGCCATTTGATGGCCCGTATCGACATTCCCGGATGGAAAACGCCTTTGACCTGCGTATGCATTCATCTCGGCTTGTTTGCGAAGAGTCGCAAAATGCAGATCGAGCGCTTGATTGAATTTCTCGATGAGGCTTCGCACGATGGCCCGCTACTGGTGGCGGGTGACTTCAACGACTGGCGTGCCGGTTATAGCGGAACCAGTAAACGCTTGCGCGAAGCGCTTGGGCTATGCGAAGTATTTGAAGGTGTCAACGGCAAGCCCGCCCGCACGTTTCCGGCGATGCTGCCATTGCTGGCGCTGGATCGAATCTACGTGCGCGGCCTTGACGTTGAGCAATCTGGCCGGTTGCATGGCAAGGTGGATGGTGTGAACTGGCGGAAGATGTCGGATCATGTTGGGTTGACGGTGACGCTGCGGCCAAGCGAGTGAGCCTCTCACGTAACCCGCGTATCGTTGGCGGTAACCGCATCACGTTACTGAAGAACGGCGCGGATTTTTTCCCCGCGCTTGTGAAGGCCATCGATGCCGCGACATCCGAAGTCCGGCTGGAAACCTATATTTTTCGTGACGATGTCGCAGGCATCAGCGTCGCCGACGCACTAAAGCGCGCCGCACAGCGTGGCGTGAAAGTACAGGTGTTGATCGATGGTGTCGGTTCACACACGACGCCCGACGCGTTTTTTGTGGCACTGCGGAATACCGGCATTGAGGTGCTGGTTTTTCGGCCCGAACGACAATTCTTCAACATTAGGAAAAGTCGTTTGCGACGTGTGCATCGCAAGATTGCGCTGGTTGATGGCGAGTTTGGTTTTGTTGGCGGCATCAATCTGATCGATGACATGACCGATTCCTTGTCCGAGTTTCCACGCTACGACTATGCGGTGAAAGTTGAGGGGCCGGTGCTTGCCGATATTTATCTGGAAATGGTCAGGCTCTGGCGAACGGTTTCCTGGTGGAAATTCGGGCGTCGCCGCGTCGGCATTGCGCTGCCGGATTTCCCGAAGCATGTTCCCGCGACGTTGGCGCATGCAACAAAAACGGGACACACTAAAATATTGTTCGCGGTTCGAGATAATTTTCGTCATCGGCGCGATATTGAAAAAGCTTATCTGCAGGCTATCGCGTCAGCGCGCCACGAAATCCTCATGACCAGCCCATACTTTTTGCCTGGAAGACATTTTCGCCGCGCACTGATGACGGCAACGCAACGTGGTGTGAAAGTAATTTTGCTATTGCAGGGGCGCGCCGACCACCCGCTGTTACAGCAAGCCACGCGTGCGCTCTACACACAACTGCTGGGTGCTGGCATCAACATTTTTGAATATCACCGGAGCATGCTGCACGGCAAAGTTGCAGTGGTCGATGATGCGTGGTCCACAGTAGGATCAAGCAATCTTGATCCCTTCAGCCTGTTTCTCAATCGCGAAGCCAATGTGGTCGTGATCGACGAAACCTTTGCTGCAACGTTGCGTGCGTCAGTGATGGAAGAAATTCGCCTGAACGCGGTAGCGCTGGACCCGATGCGCTGGCAAAAACGCAGATGGCTGGGTCGTGCGAGCACATGGATTGCGTATGGGTTCGCGCGATGGGTAACGGGGTGGCTGGGTTTTGCGAAGCGGTGGGATTGACGAAGCCAAACTAGCCTGCATTACGCTACGCGCCATCCACGTTGCATATTCGTGAATATCTAGTACTGGCGCATCCCAGGCCACAAACTGCCTGAAAGCCGCACCAATACTAGATTTTTTACGTTCTACACCTGCCCGCGATTCGCACTTGCTCCGCGTATCAGCGTACCCACGCCTTCGCTAGTCAATACCTCCAGCAGCAATGCATGCGGCACCCGCCCGTCAAAGATGTGCGCGGTTTTCACGCCGTTTTTTACGGCGTCCAGCGCGCAATCAACTTTCGGCAGCATGCCGCCCGAGATGGTGCCATCTTCAATCAGTTCAGCCACCTTGGCGGCGGTGAGGCCCGTCAGGACACGGCCTTTCTT
>JANYFH010000130.1 GCA_025362705.1 Betaproteobacteria bacterium | reverse complement strand
AATCGGCCTGATCGGAATGACGCCGGTGTATGCGTGGGAAATTGCTGGCGGAAAATCAATTCAATGGTCGTGGGGTGTGGCGGTCGCACTGCTGTACGTAGGGTTGTTCCCATCGTTTCTGGGTTATGTATTCTGGAACCGGGCGGTGGAAGAAGTTGGGCCTAGTGTGGCCGGGCTATTTGTGCATTTGATGCCGGTATTCGGCAGCCTGCTGGCGTGGCTGTTTTTGGGGGAGCGTTTATACTGGTTTCACCTGGCCGGCATCGGTTTTATTTTCGCCGGCATTTATTTGACCACGCGTGCTGCCAACACAATTCCGCCTGCCGCCGAAGCAGCGAGTTAGACCAACAACCCTATGGATCTCATTCTCTGGCGCCATGCCGAAGCCGAAGACAACGCCAGCAGCGATCTCGCGCGGCGATTGACGCCACGCGGCGAGCGGCAGGCTGGGCGCATGGCGTCCTGGCTTAAATCACAGTTCGAAAATCCAGCGAATCGCACAAGTCAATGGCACGTGATCGCAAGTCCCGCTGTGCGCGCGCAACAAACCGCGGCAGCACTCAAGATGCCAATCGAAACGATCAACGCGATCGCGCCCGACGCACCGGTAGAAGCAATTCTCCGTGCGGCGAATTGGCCAAACAATAAAAATCATGTGATCGTCGTCGGCCACGAGCCGACGCTTGGCATGGTTGCAGGGGCACTCCTCAACGGGGTCGAAGACTACGTTCCGTTCAAGAAAGGTGCTGTTTGTTGGTTTCGTGCATCCATGCAGGACGGTAAAACCAAGGTGGTTCTTATTAAGTCGGCAACGCCCAAGACTATTGGCGAGTAACTTACCTCAAACAGTCGGCACGATTTCCAGCCGCATACCCACGCTGGCCCACTCCTCAGCCTCCTGACGAAGTTCGTAATCGGTCAGGCTATTGGTCTCGAGCCACGCGGCGTCTACCGAAAGCCGGAAATCGCCATTCACCTTGGCGAGTCCAAACCTTTTCGTATCGACATTGCGACGGCTGCGTGAAAGCAGTACCGCTAAACGAAGGCAAAATACTTTTGCCGCAAATGATGCCTCGCGCGGCAAATCACCGGCGACCTTGGAGAGCTTGCCGCGTTGCGCCAATGTCAGCGTTGCAAGCGCCGCCTGTTCGCGTTTCGAGAAGCCCGGCATATCGGCGTTGGCGATGACGTAGGCAGAATGTTTATGGAAGCCAGCCTGCGCGATATCGATGCCGATCTCATGCAAGCGGCACGCCCAGGCCAGCTTTTGTCGGCGCTGGAATGCGATTTCCGTATCAGCTGATTCATCGATGCGCTCAAAAAATTCAAGTGCCAGTTGCTTTACGCGCGTGGCTTGGGTTTGATCGACGTGATAGCGCTTTGACATCGCTTCCACGGTGGCGTCGCGGATGTCTTCGTGATGGGTACGTCCCAGCAGATCGTGCAGCACACCATCGCGCAAGGCAGTGTCTGCCACCGACATGCGCATCAAATGCAGTTCTTCAAATATCGTCAACATGATGGCGAGGCCACCCGGCAATACCGGCACGCGGTCGCCTTTTACACCCTTTACGCCAGCCGTCTCCAGCGATTTGAAGCCGCCTGCCTTGATGGCCTTGTCGCGCAGCCATTCAAGGCCTTCCAGGCTGATGCCCTCGGTGGTGATGCCGTTCTCATTCAGAATAATGCCCAGCGCTTTCGCGGTGCCACTGGAGCCGTACGCTTCTTTCCAGCCTTCCTTGTGGAATCGCGCAGCGATTTGTTCGACCTCTTTGCGTGCGGCCAGTTGTGCTTCTCGAAACGAGCGCTTGTCCATTGCGCCGCCTGGAAAGTGGCGTTCCGAATAACTCACGCAACCCATGTAAAGACTTTCGGCCGCCTTGGGTTTTAATCGATGACCAATGATAAATTCCGTCGAGCCGCCGCCGATGTCGACGACAAGTCGCTGATGGTTCGATGGCGGCAGGCTGTTGGCGACGCCGATATAAATCAGCCGCGCTTCTTCACGACCGGCGATGATTTCGATCGGGTAGCCCAAAATCGTTTCGGCTTCCTTGACAAACGCGCCAGCGTTTTTTGCCACCCGCAGCGCATTGGTGCCGACCACCCGTACTGCGTCCTTCGGCAAGCCGCGCAGGCGCTCTGCAAACAGGCGCAGTGCGGCAAAAGCGCGCTCTGCGGCGACGGGATTAATGGATTTCTCGGCGGTGATACCCGCGCCCAGGCGCACGGTTTCCTTTAGCGCATCGAGCGGATAAAGCTGGCCGTTCACGACGCGGCTGATTTGCAGGTGAAAGCTGTTTGAACCCAGGTCGACTGCGGCGAGTGTGTGGTGAGGCATGTCGCTTCATTTGAATTTTGTTGTTGCGAAGTATGTCATACCGAATATCACAGTAGCCGATGTCACAAAAACGTAATACGCTATCGGTAACATGAAGCCCAAACCAAAGCACGCACCCAAACACAAGAATAAGCAAAAACATGCACCGATGGTGACGAATTCTGCACGCCGGAAAAACCCGAGCGAATTATTCCTGAATCGCGAGATTCAGTTGCTCGCGTTCAATCGCCGCGTGCTTGCACAGGCGCAGGATCGCAACATCCCGAGCTTGGAACGCCTCAGGTTCCTGACCATCGTTTCCTCCAATCTCGACGAGTTTTTCGAGATCCGCGTGGCGGGGCTGAAAGAGCAAATCAAGCTCAACGCGAACAGTCGCAGCGAGGACGGGCGAACGCCGAAAGAAACATTCGGCCTGATCGCACAAGTTGCGCACGAGATGGTAGCGCAGCAATACGCGCTCCTGAACGATGAGATGTTCCCGACACTGGCTGCCGAGGGTATTCGGTTTCTGCGCCGTGCGCAGTGGAATGCGAAGCAGCAGGCGTGGGTCAAGGATTATTTTTTCCGCGAGATGATGCCGGTGCTCACGCCGATCGGTCTCGATCCGGCGCATCCGTTTCCGCGCGTGTTCAACAAGAGTCTGAACTTTGCCGTTGAGCTTACCGGTCCCGATGCGTTTGGCCGCAATTCGCAGCGCGCCATCGTGCAGGCGCCGCGCATGCTGCCGCGCGTGATCAAACTCCCGCCGGGTATTGCCGAAGGCAAAGACGATTTTATTTTTCTCACATCGGTTCTTCACCAGCATGTCGGCGAATTGTTTTCCGGCATGGAAGTACTCGGCTGTTATCAGTTTCGCCTGACGCGCAATTCCGACTTGTTTGTCGATGAGGAAGAGATCAAGAATCTACGTCTCGCGCTGCAAGGCGAATTGCCGCAGCGGCATCTGGGTGATGCAGTGCGCTTGGAAGTCGCAGACAATTGCTCCGAGGAAACGCTACAGTTTCTCACCACGCAGTTCGAGTTGGATGAGATCGATATCTATCGCGTGAATGGCCCTGTCAATCTGGTGCGTTTGATGAATGTACCCGATCAGGTATCGCGGCCCGAATTAAAATTTCCGGTGTTCGTACCCGGCCTGTCTAAAGGCATTACCAAGGTCGCCAAGGGCAAGGATTTCTTTGAGGTCCTGAAGAAGCAGGATATTTTGCTGCACCATCCGTTCCAGAGTTTCTCGCCGGTTGTCGAATTCATCCAGCAGGCCGCGCACGATCCGCAAGTGGTGGCGATCAAGCAGACCGTCTACCGGACCGGCACCGATTCGGTCATCATGGAAACACTGATCGAAGCTGCCAAGTACGGCAAGGAAGTGACCGTCGTCGTCGAGCTGATGGCGCGATTCGATGAAGAGGCCAATCTCAACTGGGCAGGGCGGCTGGAGGAAGTGGGAGCGCATGTCGTCTACGGTGTGGTTGGCCACAAGACGCATTCCAAAATGGCGCTGGTGGTGCGGCGCGAGCAGGAGGAAGGGAAGAA
>JANYFH010000094.1 GCA_025362705.1 Betaproteobacteria bacterium | reverse complement strand
ATTTCGCGACAAATAGCTTGTGTGTTGCAAAGTCGTTACAAAACTCGGCGAGTTATTGCAAGAGTTAGCGATGAAATTTGATGATTGATACAAATTTCCAGTTTCACGTGTTGTGAGTTCACAACATTGACTTGAGAAATTGGTATAGAGAATCGAGTGGCGGAAGCGCGAGTCGGATGGCAAATCACATTTCCTGAGAACGTTCGCCTACGCTTTGAACTCCGCACCGATGAGTATTCGTCTGCGGCAGAAGCGATGTCAGACTTGGGCAGAACAAGCAGGATTCTTGTTTATGCGGGATGTAGGTTTTTCAGAGCAGCCGAACATCACGATGAGGGCAGGAATGCCTCGCGAGCCTCGTGGAATGACGATCTACGGATGTATCAGTTGCGGCGCGACGCAATGTTGACAGGTAGCTTTATGCGCCATCGATTCCGCGCAGCCGGAATTCGCCAAAAGCCGCTCTCACGCGCGTCATCGCGTCACGTAATTCTTCCGCCGTCATCGTCAACGGCGGCGCGAACCGCACCACGGTCTGATGCGTATCTTTCGAAAGCACGCCATGCATCAGCAGCGTTTCGCAGACTTTCCGCGCGCTTGCGATTTCGGGATTGATTTCAACACCGACCAACAGCCCCATGCCACGCACTTCTTTGATGAGCGGACTATTGATGGCTTTCAGTTCATCCATCATTTCTTTGCCGAGTATCTCGGCGCGTTCCGTGAGGTTCTCGTTCACAAGCACCTCCAACGCTGCGCGACCCACCGCGCATGCCAATGGATTCCCTCCGAACGTGGAGCCGTGGTCACCTGGTGCAAAAACATCCATCACGTCAGGGCGCGCGATGAACGCCGACACCGGCAACAGGCCACCACCAAGCGCCTTGCCGAGAACCACACCATCGGGTTTGACATTCTCATGCTGCGAGGCGAGTACGCGCCCGGTTCGCCCCAACCCTGTCTGCACTTCATCGCAGATAAGCAACACGTTATGACGCGCGCAAATTTCGGCGCATGCCGAGAGATAGCCTTTTGGCGGCACGATGATGCCCGCCTCACCCTGAATCGGTTCAACTATAAATGCGGCGGTGTTGGCCGTGATCGCGTTTTCCAGAGCCCTCGCGTCGCCGAACGGTACCCGCTTGAAGCCCGGCGTGAAGGGGCCAAAGCCATCGCGGTATTGCTCCTCCGTTGAGAAGCTCACGATGGTGGTCGTACGTCCTGCGAAATTTCCGTCACAGACAATGATTTCTGCCTCACCTGTAGCGATGCCCTTGACCTTGTGGCCCCATTTGCGCGCGGCCTTCACTGCAGTCTCAACTGCCTCGGCACCAGAATTCATCGGCAGCACTTTGTAACCGGCGAGACCGGTGGCGTCGATAACAGCTTTGAGAAAGGTGCCGAGCTGATCGGTGTAAAAGGCGCGCGACGTAACGGCAAGCCTCGCGGCTTGACCGTTAAGTGCGCCGAGCAATTTTGGATGGCCGTGACCAAAGCTCACGGCCGAATATGCCGACATCATGTCGATGTAGCGTATGCCATTTTCGTCCCACAAATAGACACCTTCGCCGCGTGACAGCACTACTGGCAAGGGATGGTAATTGCGTGCTGAGTATTGAGCTTCGAGTTGGGTTGATGTGCAGATCGGCAAGTTACTCTGTTGCATAGTTTTTTCTCGTTCCCTGTCATTTCCAACAGATTGGGAAATGATAATTTGAGGGTGTAAATGCTACGACAAATTGTGAAACCGGCAATAAAAAAGCCCGCATGCAGCGGGCTTTTTTTTCTTACATGGTAAAGCTCGCTTATTTACCCTGCCACGGCGTCTTGCCCGCCGGCTTGGCAAATGATTTTCCAGCCGGTTTGCCGGAACCGCTCTTGCCAAAACCGCTAAAACTTCCCGGTCGCTTGCCCTCACTGGCACGCCCAGCCGGACGTCCACCTGGACGCGAACCCGGATGGGATGGCTTGGAAAACACACGCGCTTTCGGTTCCAGACCTTCAATCACAGTGACCGGAATCGGCTGCGACGTGAAACGCTCGATGAGCTTCACCTGAAAATGTTCGCGCACATTGGCGAGGCTGATGGCGATGCCATTCTTGCCCGCGCGACCGGTACGACCAATACGATGCACGTAGTCTTCGGCTGCACGCGGCAGATCGTAATTGATGACGTGTGAAATTCCCTGCACGTCGATACCACGCGCGGCAACGTCGGTCGCAACCAATACGCGCAATCCACCTTTACGCAACGCTTGAAGAGTGCGG
>JANYFH010000082.1 GCA_025362705.1 Betaproteobacteria bacterium | reverse complement strand
GGCTTTAATACGCGTTTGATCTCGTCGAGAAATTCGTTCTGCTCGACAATGTGCTCGATGGTTTCAAACGACACGACCGCATCAAAACTGGCATCGTCGAACGGCAGCTTCGCGCAGCTGCCTTGCGCGAAACGCAAATTCTGTCGCCTCGCGTAGGAGGCGCTCGCATGAGCTACGGCGTCCGGCGAAACATCGAGCCCGGCCACCGTTGCGGCGACAGACGCCATCAGCGCGCTGCCATAGCCTTCGCCTGAAGCGACATCCAGCACCTTTTTTCCGGCGACCAGCGGCAGCACGAAGTGGTAACGATGCCAATGCTCGGCCCACATGTCTCCCGCCAGATCGGGGTGAAATCGTTCGCCGGTGAATGAAAGTTCCTGTGCCATGTGATGCATTATAAGGTTCTAACAACAACCGCTTCGATAGTCAGCATTCGCCAACTTTCTCCTCTCATGGAAACACACGCCAAAAGAAAAGCCGCATGCAATCACTGCATGCGGCTTTCTGAACAGAGCTAAGCGAAATCTGGAACTAAAAACGAAAGATCGCGCCCACCGAAATGACATCAACTTTCAGCTCACCGCCCGTTGAGGCGTCGCCAAGCTTGCGATAAGTCTCGACCTCGCCGCGCAATGCCAGTGCCGGATTGAGATCGTATTGCAGCCCGGCGCCATAGTGTTCGCCGGTCTTTTTCTTGCTGCCCTGATTGAAAGTCAATAGACTGCTTGGCGTGGACCCAAAAGTAGCGTCCGTTTTAGCCTGGATGACACCGAGGCGACCATACACAGAAAACGCCTGCGACATTGGTGCCGACAGCACCAGATCAACGCCATACCCTTTGGATTTGTAATCGGCACTCACACTGCCAGCAGAAGGGGAAGTCAAGGTGGTGCGGCTGTTGTATTTGCCGAGGTCAGCGTAAAAACCTTCCACTGCGACCATCGGCGAGAACCGGTAACCCAGCGAAAATTTATAGGCGCTGTCTTTATCGTCGGCCGAAGTCGATGGTGAACCGTAGCCCAGCGAACGAAAAAAATCGTTGACCTCACCGGCGCTGACGTTGGATCGGGTACTGCCAAAAGAGACGCCGCCATACAAAGGAGCGGACTGTGCCTGCACTGCACCGGCAGTCGAAAGGGTTAACACTGCTGCAATGATACCGAGTGGTTTTTTCATTTGATTTTCCTTTTTGTTGTGTAGTGGAGGCGCATGTTTGGGCTTCTATTTTTGCGAGCCTTTAAAAAGAGACCACTGACGTCGCCGAAGGTTCCGCGCAGCGGCCGCATTGCCGACCAATGAAAATAGCAAACTCCGCGCCCAGCTTGCCGTTTCAGCCATTTTCTGTCTGGACGCCGCACCAAATGGCGGCCTACGCTGTTAACGTCCGCAGGAAAGTTTAGCCATCTCGATTCGCCGCAACAATTTTCCAGTACCCACCGTTGCCACGTTTTCGCACGGTATCTGCCAGTCTGGGATACTTTGCACTTGCGCGCCGCGGCAAATATGCTGTCGCCAACAATTAAGGACTTCAAGATGAAAAAAACTGCTTCCCTGTTACTGATCACGCTGGCTCTTTTTGTATCGACCGCGACCTTGATCGCATCGTTCCCTGCAACTGCACAGACGCGCAAGTTGCGTATCGGCGTCGAAGGCGCTTACCCGCCGTTCAGCGAACTCGGTACCGACGGCAAAATCAAGGGCTTCGATATCGACATCGCCAACGCGCTCTGCGAGCAAATTAAGGCGCAATGCACGCTCGTGCAACAGGAATTCGATGGCATGATTCCGTCGCTGCAAGCCAAGAAACTCGACGCCATCATTGCGTCAATGTCGATTACCGATGAACGCAAACAGGTCATCGAATTTTCCGACAAGTACTACCACACCCCCGCGCGCTTCGTCGGCAAAAAAAATGCGGCGCTTGCCGCAACCACCGCCGGAATGAAAGGCAAGCGCATCGGCGTGCAGCGCACCACCATCCACGACCGCTTCGTCACGGACACCTTCAAGGAATCCGAAATTGTCCGCTACGCAAAGCAGGATGATGTGTTTCTGGATTTGACATCGGGCCGGCTTGACGCGGTACTGGTTGATCAGGTCGCCGCTTCACAAGGCTTTTTTCTCCTGCCCGCTGGTAAAGACTTCTCTTTCTTTGGTCCCGTCTACATGGAGCCGAAATACTTTGGCTATGGCGCGGGAATTGGCTTGCGCAAAACCGATACTGCACTGCGCGACGAATTCAACGCCGCAATCAAGGCGATCCGCGCCAACGGCGTCTACAAAAAAATCAACGACAAGTATTTCCAGTTTGATGTTTATGGCGGGAAGTGAACTTGTTGCCCGGGCTGGCGATTTGACGTGACGTTCACGAACCGCCGCGTGGATCGCAGATAACGATATGTTGCGCGGCTTCCTGCCAAGCCTGATTGAAGGGACCGGCGTCACACTGTCGGTCGCCATCTGCTCGCTCGCCATTGCAATCGTGCTCGGCATGACGGGCGCGCTGATGAAGCTGTCGGCATCATCCATGTTGAAGACCATCGCGACGGTCTACACCACTGTCATCCGCGGTGTGCCGGACCTGGTGCTGATGCTGTTGATTTTTTATGGCGGCCAGCTTGTCATCAATGAATTCACAATGCGCCTCGGCATTAAAGAAGTCATGGACATCAATCCCTTTATTGCCGGTGTCGCGACCATCGGTTTCATTTTCGGCGCCTATCTGACGGAGACCTTTCGCGGCGCAATCATGGCCATACCGTCTGGACAACGCGAAGCCGGTATCGCCTTTGGCATGACGAACACGCAGGTTTTCATGCGTATCACATTGCCGCAGATGGTGCGCTTTGCGCTGCCGGGTTTTTCCAACAACTGGCTGGTGTTGGTGAAATCCACCGCCCTCGTTTCAGTCATCGGCCTTTCCGACATGATGCAGCGCGCTGGCATGGCTGCGGGCACCACCCGCGAGCCATTTACGTTTTATCTCGCTGCAGGCGTCCTATATCTGTTGATCACCACGGTGTCATTGTTGTTGTTGCGGTATATGCAAAAGCGCTATTCACTTGGTACGAAAGTGGCGGTGCTGTAGTGCTGAGTCTGGATGTCATCGTCAATAGCCTCCCGCTCTATGTGAGTGGCGCATGGCTCACCGTGAAATTATTGTTGGTCTCGCTTCTGATCGGCCTCGCCGGGGCGATGCCCCTGGCCGTCATGCGGTCCTCGGCAAATCCGCTGCTGTCCTACCCGGTGTGGCTGTTTACCTACGTCATTCGCGGCACGCCGCTGCTGGTGCAATTGTTTCTCATCTATTACGGACTCGCGCAATTCGAATCAATGCGGCAGAGCTGGCTGTGGGAATGGTTCTCGTCGGCCTGGTTTTGCGCGGTGCTGGCGTTCGGTATCAATACCTGTGCTTACACAACAGAGATTATTGCCGGCGCGATTTCTGCCACCAGCCATGGCGAAATCGAAGCCGCGAAAAGTCTGGGCATGTCGCGGCTGACTCTCTACCGGCGCATCCTTTTGCCCTCGGCGCTGCGCCGTTCGCTGCATGCCTATAGCAATGAAGTCATCATGATGCTCCACGGCACATCGCTGGCAAGTATCGTTACGCTTCTCGATATCACCGGTGCCGCGCGCGAAGTCAATTCGCGCTACTACTTGCCATTTGAGGCATTTATTACGGCGGCAGTCTTCTACCTTGGGTTAACCTTCATTCTTGTTGGCCTGTTTCGTTTGGCCGAAAAACGCTGGCTCGTACATCTGGCTGCGCGCGTCTAGAATTCACCATGCAAACAATCAGGCATCCACTCGTCCAATCCTATCTCGGCACTCAACGCGAGCTGGTGAGCTTTCATTACAGTAACGGTCGGCTGGGGCAAAAAATTTACATGCAGGCCTCACTGCACGCCGACGAATTGCCGCCGATGCTGGTTGCACATCATTTGCGCACGCGGTTGGCCGCACTTGAAGCGGCAAACAAGATCATCGGTGAAATCGTCGTCGTGCCGGTCGCCAATCCAATCGGGCTGGCGCAGACGCTGATGCATAACCAGATCGGTCGCTTCGATCTGGCCTCGGCTGAAAATTTCAACCGGCACTATCCGGCCTTTTATCCGGATGTCGCCGCAGCACTGTCGACGACTCTCACTGATAGCGCGGACACCAACAAGCAAGTCATCCGACGTGCCATGCTGGCGCATCTCGATCAAATCACGCCGACGAACGAATTGGCGAGCATGCGCAAGACCCTGATGCGGCTCGCCGTTGACGCCGACGTATCGCTGGATCTGCACTGCGACAGCGATGCGGTTTTGCACCTGTACACCGGCACGCCGTTGTGGGCGCAATGCGAGCCGCTGGCGCGCTACATGGGCGCGCATGCAACCCTGCTGGCAACCGAGAGCGGCGGCAATCCGTTCGACGAAGCCTGCTCACAAACCTGGTGGCAGCTCGCTGAACATTTCAGGGACAAATTTCCGATTCCGATGGGCTGCCTTTGTGTCACGGTGGAATTGCGCGGGCAGACCGACGTGAATCACGCCGCAGCGATGAAGGACGCCAACAACATCATTGCGTTCCTGCAGCATCGTGGCGCAATCGAGGGTGCAGCACCGCCCATGCCCGCACTACTGCACGGTGCAACTCCGCTCGCCGGATCGGAGGCCATGGAATCGCCGGTGAGTGGCGTGGTGGTATTCTTAAAAGCGCCCGGCGAAATGGTGAATGCAGGCGATGCAGTTGCCGAGGTGATCGATCCCGTCACGTCACTGGTCACCACACTCAAGGCAGGCACAGCCGGTGTGCTCTACGCCCGTGAAAACCGCTATTTCGCTACAGCCGGCATGCGCCTTTGCAAAATCGCCGGGAAGACGGCGTTTCGCACCGGCAAATTGCTGGGTGCCTGACACCATCCCGATGCAAAAACTTCTCGTCACCGATCTTCACAAACGCTTCGGTAGCAATGAAGTGCTGAAGGGCGTTTCGCTTGCTGCCAACGCGGGCGATGTGACTTGCATCATCGGATCCAGCGGTTCCGGGAAAAGCACCCTCCTTCGCTGTATCAATCTGCTCGAACAACCGCACCAGGGCACGATCACGCTCAATGGCGAAATGCTCAATCTCGTCGCCGACAAAGACGGATCACTCAAGGCCGCCGATCCAAAACAGTTGCAGCGCATGCGCGCCAGACTGGCGATGGTGTTTCAGCATTTCAATTTATGGTCGCACATGACCGCGCTGGAAAACGTGATTGAAGCGCCTACCCATGTACTCGGTTTGAGCAAGACCGATGCGCTCGAACGCGCCGAACGGCATCTGCAGCGCGTCGGCGTGTGGCATCGCAAGGATAACTACCCCGCGCATCTTTCCGGCGGCGAACAGCAGCGCGTGGCGATCGCGCGTGCGCTGGCGATGGAGCCGGAGGTCATGCTGTTCGACGAACCAACCTCCGCGCTCGATCCTGAACTGGTCGGCGAAGTACTGAAGGTAATGCGCGATCTCGCGGCCGAAGGTCGCACCATGATGGTCGTCACACACGAAATGGCGTTTGCCCGCGAGGTGTCGAATTCGGCGATTTTCCTGCACAATGGTTTGATCGAAGAGCAGGGACACCCCAAACAAATTCTCGTCGATCCGCAGAGTGAACGCTTGAAGCAGTTTTTATCGGGTAGCCTTAAATGATGCTCATCCGCCCTATTGCTTTATCCGATCTGCCAACGCTGATGCAATTGGTCAGCAAGACGGGTGTTGGCCTGACGACACTGCCGCACGATGAAGCTGAATTGTCCAAGCGCATCGATGCGTCGCTCACGTCATTTGCCTCACGCGCCGAGCGCGCCGATGAGTTGTTCATGTTCGTTCTCGAAGACGTTGCCGCCAGGCGCATCGTCGGCACCGCCGGTCTGGTTACGGCGGTGGGATTGCGTCAGGCGTTTTATTC
>JANYFH010000025.1 GCA_025362705.1 Betaproteobacteria bacterium | reverse complement strand
GCACCGGTGTTTCACGTGAATGCAGACGACCCTGAATCGGTGTTGCTGGTGGGCCGCATCGCGTTTGACTATCGCATGAAATTCGGGCGCGATGTGGTGATCGACATGGTCTGCTTCAGAAAGCTCGGCCATAACGAGCAGGATGAGCCGTTCGTCACGCAGCCGCTGATGTACAAAAAAATTGCCCAGCATCCCGGTACCCGCAAACTTTATGCGGATCGTCTTGCCGCTGACGGCACCACCACCGCAGGCCACGGTGATGATCTGGTGACAAATATTCGCGCGCGACTCGACGCGGGCAAGAGCACCAACACCAAAATTCTCTACGGCATCAAGCCGCCGCTGGCCGTCGATTGGGCACCGTACATTGGGCAAACCTGGCGCGCACCCGCCGACACCACGGTGCCGATGGCAACGTTGAAACAATACGCTGAACGCCTCACGCAGATTCCATCGGATTTCAAGTTGCACATGTCAGTTGAAAAACTGTTGGAAGCACGCCGCAAAATGGGCCGTGGCGAACAGCCGCTCGATTGGGGCATGGCCGAAAATCTTGCCTATGCGTCTCTGGTTGCGACCGGACATCCGGTACGCATGAGCGGGCAGGATTGCGGTCGTGGCACATTCGCGCATCGACACGCGGTGTTGCACGACCAGAACCGCGAAAAATGGGATTCGGGCACTTACGTTCCGCTGCAAAATATTCAGCCAGACCAGGCCAAGTTTGTCGTCATCGATTCGCTGCTCTCAGAGGAAGCGGTACTCGGCTTTGAATACGGGTACTCCACCGCGCAGCCGTTTGAACTGGTGATCTGGGAGGGGCAATTCGGCGATTTCGTCAATGGTGCGCAGGTGGTGATCGATCAATTTATCGCCAGTGGCGAAACTAAATGGGCGCGGCTGTGCGGATTGAGTTTGTTCCTACCGCATGGTTACGAAGGTCAGGGGCCGGAACACTCTTCGGCTCGTCTTGAGCGTTTCCTGCAACTTTGCGCCGAGCACAACATCCAGGTTGTCGTGCCGTCGAATGCGGCGCAGTTATTTCACATGATTCGCCGGCAGTCGATCCGCAAGATGCGCAAACCGCTGATCGTAATGATGCCGAAATCGTTGCTGCGCAAAAAAGAGGCAATGTCACCGATCGAAGATTTGGCCAACGGCAAATTTGAAGTCGTCATTGGTGAGGTTGAAAAACTCAGCGCCAAGAAGGTCAAACGCATTGTGTTCTGTTCGGGCAAGGTGTATTACGACATCGTCGCCGAGCGCGCGAAGCGGGAAATTGACGACATTGCGGTGCTGAGAATCGAGCAGCTTTACCCGTTCCCGCATGAGGAGTTCAGAGCGCAAATCGCGATGTATCCCAATGCGAAATCGGTCGTGTGGGCGCAGGAAGAGCCGGGTAATCAGGGTGCATGGCATCGCATTCAGCATTACCTGCAACGCGAGATGCGCGCTGACCAGAAGCTGAGTTACGCACTGCGTCCGTCGTCGGCTTCTCCTGCCGTCGGCTATCTCTCGAAGCACCTTGAGCAACAAAAGGAATTGGTCAATGCCGCGTTGTCGTTCGATGTTGCCACATCGGCATCGGCGGCAAACGGCTAACGCGGGCACAAACGCAGATTCAAAAAAATAACGATAGGAACAATCATGCAGATCGAAGTCAAAGTACCGGCCTTGTCAGAATCCGTCGCGGAAGCGTCGCTGGTGTCGTGGCATAAAAAAGCTGGTGAGGCCGTCAAGCGCGATGAAAATCTGATCGACATCGAGACCGACAAAGTTGTGATGGAATTGCCCGCACCAGCTGATGGCGTGATCGTGAAAATTCTGAAAGGTGATGGCGAGTCGGTGGTGAGTGGTGATGTCCTCGCCATCATCGACACCGAGGCCAAGGGCGCGGCTGCTGCGGCGGCACCCGCCGTAGCAGCCCCTGTGGCTGAAAAAGCTTCTACTGCGGCAGCACCTGCAATGAGCCCCGCCGCTGCCAAGATCGCTGCCGAGAGTAATGTGAGTGCCGCTGACGTTGCCGGCACTGGCCGTGGTGGACGCATTACCAAGGAAGACGTGGTCAACAAGGCCGCTGGTGCGTCCGCCGCGCCTGCTGCCAGCCCTGCCGCAAAGCCCGCTGCTCCCGCAATCCAGTTACCTGCTGGTGATCGCAGTGAGCAACGTGTGCCGATGTCGCGTCTTCGTGCACGCATTGCAGAACGCCTGCTGCAATCGCAAGCCACCGCCGCCATACTCACGACGTTCAATGAAGCGAACATGGCGCCGATCATCGACATGCGCAACAAGTACAAGGATAAATTCGAAAAGCAGCACGGCGTGAAGCTGGGCTTTATGTCGTTTTTTGTGAAAGCAGCAGTGCATGCTTTGAAAAAATATCCGGTGGTGAACGCCAGTGTCGATGGCAATGAAATCGTCTATCACGGTTACTACGATATCGGTATCGCCGTCGGCAGTGATCGCGGATTGGTGGTGCCGATCCTGCGCGACGCGGACCAGATGTCGATCGCCGATATTGAAAAGAAAATCGCCGAGTTCGGTCAAAAAGCCAAGGACGGCAAGATGACGATCGAAGACTTGACCGGTGGCACGTTCTCGATTTCCAACGGCGGTGTGTTCGGCTCGATGTTGTCCACGCCGATCATCAATCCGCCGCAATCCGCGATTTTGGGCGTGCACGCAACCAAGGAACGCGCGGTCGTTGAAAACGGGCAGATCGTGATTCGTCCGATCAACTATCTGGCCATGAGTTATGACCATCGGATTATCGATGGCCGTGAAGCGGTGCTTGCGCTGGTGGCGATGAAAGAGGCGCTGGAAGATCCTGCGCGTTTACTGCTGGACATTTAAGTTTACTAATGGCGAGCAAGAAATGGAGGCCCGCACATATTCCGAGGCAGATATTGTTTTTTCTGCTGGGTGCGGTTCTCACCGGATTCCTGACTGTGTTCTTTTCAAAATTCCTGGGCCACTATATTGGCGTGCATTTTGCAGTCTCACTCGGCGTTGGCTTGGCGGTGGCAGTGACGCTATGGCTCTCGCAATTGGTAAAAAATCCGCCATTTTTGTTAAAGGGTACTTCGCCGTTGATCGCCGGTTTTTGCGCGGCGCTGGGCGTGCATATTTCGCGTGTTTGGCTGAGTTGAAAAGAGGCTAGCAAATGTCAAAGCAATTTGATGTCGTCGTCATCGGTGCCGGACCCGGCGGATACATTGCCGCGATTCGTGCTGCGCAATTGGGATTCAATGTTGCCTGTATCGAAGGATGGAAAAATCCCAAGGGCGAACTGGCGCTGGGCGGTACTTGCCTGAACGTCGGCTGCATTCCGTCGAAGGCGCTGCTGCAATCGTCGGAAAATGTCGAGCAGATCGAGCACAAATTCAGTGATCATGGCATCACGGCGGCAGGTGTGAAAGTGGATGTCGCCAAGATGCAGGCGCGCAAAGACGGCATTGTCGGCAAGATGACAAAGGGCATCGAATTCCTGTTCCGCAAAAACAAGATTACCTGGCTGAAAGGCTTTGGCAAATTTGTTTCGGCTGGCGACACTTATGCGATCGAAATTGCGAGCGCGGAAAAAGGCGTGCCTAAGGAAGCCGTCACTGCCAGGCACGTCATCATTGCAACTGGCTCGAAGGCGCGTCACATTCCAAATATCACGGTCGACAACACCAATATTTGCGACAACGAAGGTGCACTCATGTTCGGTGCGGCGCCGAAGCGCCTCGGCGTGATCGGTGCAGGCGTAATCGGTCTCGAACTGGGCAGCGTGTGGCGGCGGCTCGGTTCCGAGGTAACGGTGCTGGAAGCGCTGCCGAATTTCCTGGGCGCGTGTGACGATGCGATAGCCAAAGAAGCGTGGAAAGTTTTCACCAAGGAGCAGGCGCTCAATATCAAGCTTGGCGTCAAGATCGAAAAAGTGACGCAGAAAAAAAATGCCATCACTGTTGATTACACCGACGACAAAGGTCTTGCCCAAAAACTCGAGTGCGACAAACTGATCGTTTCGATTGGCCGCGTTCCGAATACCGATGGATTGGGTGCGCCCAATGTTGGCCTGAAGGTGAGCGACAAGGGATTCATTGAAGTTGATGAACATTGCAGAACCAATTTGCCGAATGTGTTTGCCATCGGTGACGTGGTGCGCGGGCCAATGCTTGCGCACAAGGCTGAAGACGAAGGCGTGGCTGTCGCTGAAACCATCGCCGGACAAAAGCCGCATATCGATTTCAATACCATCCCGTGGATCATTTACACCTCGCCCGAAATTGCCTGGGTCGGCAAGACCG
>JANYFH010000024.1 GCA_025362705.1 Betaproteobacteria bacterium | reverse complement strand
ACATTGCTCACGGCGACGGCGACTGAAATGGCCATGCAGCGCTCACCCGCCGAGCCGTAGGCCGCGCCAATCAATGCGTCCGCCGCCTGATCCAGATCGGCATCGGGCATTACCACCATATGATTTTTCGCGCCACCGAGCGCCTGTACGCGCTTGCCGTGCGCGGTTCCGGTGCGATAGATGTATTCGGCCACGTTGGTTGAGCCAACGAAGCTCACCGCCTGGATTTGCGGGTGTTCAAGAATCGCATCGACCACGGACTTGTCACCTTGCACCACATTGAATACGCCATCAGGTAAACCCGCTTCTTTCAGCCATTGCGCAGACAGCAGACTAGCCGAGGGATCGCGCTCCGAAGGCTTCAACACAAAAGTATTGCCGCAGGCGATGGCCAGCGGATACATCCACATCGGTACCATCGCCGGGAAATTAAATGGCGTGATGCCCGCCACCACCCCCAGCGGCTGGCGCATCGACCATGCATCCATGCCGCGCGCGATCTGGTCGGTGAATTCACCCTTGAGCAACTGCGGAATGCCGGTCGCGAATTCAACCATCTCGATGCCGCGCGCCACTTCTCCCAAGGCATCGGGCAGCGTCTTGCCGTGTTCGCGAACGAGACATTCGGCCAGTTCAACGCGGCGCGTCTGCGCGATTTCCAGAAAACGGAACAGCACGCGCGCACGCGTCAGTGGTGGCGTCTGCGCCCACGAGGGGAACGCGGCTGCCGCACTGCTGACGGCGTTGTCCAGATCGGTATCGGTGCCGAGGATCAAACGACCTTGCGGAACACCAAGCGCGGGGTTGTAGATATCGGCAAAGCGCCCGGAATTGCCCCGTTCGATACGCCCGCCGATCCAGTGGGCGATTTCATAGAGATTGCCGGTGGCAGTCGTTTTCTTCGTTTCGCTGAGAGTTTGGTTCATTTGGCGACCTCACGCATGGGATTGTTGGGGTGGGTAGTCCAGTTGGCAAATTGTCCGGTCACTTTTTTGCCAGTGCGGGTATCAGTTTCCCCGGGAGCAAGCGCGTGCATGGTGATGCACTCGGGCACCGGGCAGATCGACACGCACAGATTGCAACCGACACATTCTTCGTCTACGACTTCGAAATGGCGCTTTCCATTCAGCGTTGCGATGATGGCTTGATGCGAAGTGTCTTCGCATACGACGTGACAGCGGCCGCATTGAATGCACAGGTCCTGGTTGATGACTGCTTTTTCGATGTGATTCAGATTGAGCTGCTGCCAATTGGCGATGGTGGACACCGCTTTGCCCTGGAAATCCGCGATGGTTTTATAGCCGTGCTCATCCATGAAATTGGCAAGGCCGTCGGTAAGATCTTTGATGATCTTGAAGCCGTACACCATCGCAGCGGTGCAAACCTGCACATTGCCCGCGCCTAGCGCGATGAATTCAGCTGCGTCGCGCCAGGTGGTAATGCCGCCGATGCCAGAGATAGGCAGGCCACGCGTTTCAGGGTCGCGCGCGATCTCTCCGACCATGTTGAGCGCGATCGGTTTCACCGCATAACCGCAATAGCCACCGTGCGAGCCGCGACCATCGGTGCTCGGATGCATGGTCATGCGTTCGAGATCGACACCCATGATGGAATTAATGGTGTTGATCAGCGATACCGCATCGGCGCCGCCTTTTTTTGCCGCGCGCGCGGGATTACGGATGTCGGTGATATTGGGCGTGAGCTTCACGATAATGGGCAGCTTCGAATACTGCTTGCACCAGCGCGCCACCATCTCGATGTATTCGGGCACCTGCCCAACAGCCGAACCCATGCCGCGTTCGCTCATGCCGTGCGGGCAACCAAAATTCAACTCAACGCCATCGCAGCCGGTGTCTTCAACCATCGGCAAAATGTTGCGCCAGGCATCCTCGGTGCACGGCACCATCAGCGAGGCCACGACAGCACGATCCGGCCAATCGCGTTTTACGCGACGCATTTCATCCAGATTCTGCTTCAGCGGCCGATCAGAAATGAGTTCGATGTTATTGAAGCCGATCACGCGCCGGTCTTGTGAGAGCAGCGTGGCGTAACGCGGCCCGTTGACGTTGACGACCGGTGGATCCTCACCGACGGTCTTCCACACCACGCCACCCCAGCCAGCTTCGAATGCGCGCACGACGTTGTATTCCTTGTCGGTCGGCGGTGCGGACGCGAGCCAGTACGGATTTGGGCTCTTGATACCGAGGAAATTACTGCTTAGGTCAGCCATCTTTGCTTCTCCAGATTTTTGGCTACGGCGCGACGCGCCCGCGCAACGATTTGTCAATCGAAATAGCCGCACGCTTGCCGTGCTCGACCGCTTCGACAGTGAGATCGCGCCCACCATATATGCAATCCCCGCCTGCCCAGACTTTCGCATGCGAAGTGCGTCCTTCATCGTCAGCCGCGATGCGCCCGTGCGTCAGCGAAAGGCCGCTTCCTGCAGGTGCTGCCTCATAAGTCTGTCCAATCGCCCTGAATACCATATCGGCCGACAGTGTGAAGCTTTCACCGGTCTCAACCAGTTTGCCGTTCTCCGCGCGGGTGTAGGCAAAGCGCACACCACGCACCGCACCGCCTTCGGCGAGTATTTCTTTGGGTGCCGACCAGTGCTTTATTTTCACGCCATTTTTCTTCGCCCAATTCTGTTCGTAGTCCGAAGCGCTCATCGCTTCTTCGCCACGACGGTACACAATGGTCACGTCCTCGGCACCCAGTTTTTTCGATTGCACGGCCGCGTCCACAGCGGTCATGCCGCCACCGATAACGACCACCTGTCGGCCAATTGGTACCGTCGCCATGTCGCGAGACTGGCGCAACTCGGCGATGAAGGTCACGGCATCGCGCAACCCTGTGGCCTGGGGCTCGGTAATGCCGATGGCGTTCACGCCCGCGAGGCCCATCCCCAGGAATACGGCGTCGTAATCGCGCACCAGATTGTCCAGCACGATGTCGCGACCCAGCGCCAGATTCGATTTCACGTCGATACCACCGATCGACAGCAGCCAGTCGATTTCCCTTTGCGCGAAGCCATCGACGGTTTTGTACGCGGCGAGACCGTATTCATTCAATCCGCCCGGCTTGGGATTGGCATCGAACAACACCACCGCGTGTCCCAGCATGGCAAGGCGATGCGCGCACGATAGCCCGGCTGGCCCGGCACCGACCACGGCAACGCGTTTGCCACTGGAGGCTGCGCGGGTAAACAAAGGTGTGCCTGGCTTGGCTAAATAATTGTCGGTGGCGAAACGTTGCAGCAAACCAATCTCCACCGGCTTGTCTTCATTGGTGTTGCGCACACAAGCTTGCTCGCACAGCACTTCGGTCGGGCAGACGCGTGCGCACATGCCACCGAGAATGTTTTCTTCAAGTATCGCCTTGGCGGCACCGCGAACATTGTCTTGCGCGATACGCTGGATAAAAGTGGGAATGTCGATACCGGTGGGACAGGCGGTAGTGCAGGGCGCATCAAAGCAGTAGTAACAGCGATCGGCCTCGATCACGGCCTGCACACGGTTCAGCGGCGCGTGAGAATCGCTGAAATTTTTTGCGTACTCGTCTTTGCTCAATCGTCCGGCACAGATGCCGCCAGCGTGTTTTTTTTGTTCCATCGATCGCTACTCCCGGATGGCGAAAATTTACGCTTCAGGTTTCAACAGTAACCGCGCAACTTGTGAAAGATTTGCCGTCGTCCCAGCCTGTGCTGGGACGACGGGATTTAAGCATTTCCTTGCTGCATCACGTGCTTGATTGCACGCCGCAAACCTTCACCCATTTTAGTGATTTCGTCTGGCGTCGAAATAAACGGCGGCCCCACCGCAATGCTATCGCCGGCGAGGCGCAGCAGCAATCCCTCCTCAATCCCGCGTTCAAATACTTTCATGCCGCGCAATCCCGGCTTGCCTGGAATCGGATCGAGATCGACCGCAGCGGCAAGTCCCATATTACGAATATCGACGACACCGGTTTCACCTTTGAGCGCATGCATCGCGCCTTCGAGTACCGGCTCCAATTCGCGGGCGCGCTTGATTAATCCTTCGCCTTCCAGAATATCGAGCGCAGCATGGCCCACGGCCGCAGCCATCGGGTGGCCGGAATACGTATAGCCGTGGAACAATTCGATCGCGTGGGCTGGTGCTGTCGCACCCATGAAGGCCTGATAAATGTCTTCGCGCACGATGATGCCGCCCATCGGAATGATGCCGTTGGTCACGCCTTTGGCGAAGGTGATGATATCGGGCGTGACACCAAAACGTTGCGCACCAAAATTCTCACCGAGTCGGCCAAAGCCGGTGATGACCTCATCGAAGATCAACAGGATGCCGTGTTTGGTGCAGATCTCGCGCAGCTTCTGCAAATATCCCACAGGCGGCACGACGACAGCCGACGACCCCTGCATGGGTTCGACGATAACCGCCGCAATGGTTGATGCATCGTGCAGCGCAACAAGGCGCTCCAGTTCGTCGGCCAGATGCGCCCCCCAGGTCGGCTGACCTTTGGAAAATGCCATCTGCGAAAGATTGTAGGTATGCGGTAGATGATCGACGCCGGGAATCATGATCGGCCCGAACATCTTGCGATTGCCAACCATGCCACCCACCGACATGCCGCCGAATCCAACACCGTGATAGCCCCGCTCGCGACCGATAAATCGCATGCGGCTCGCTTCGCCGCGCAGGCGGTGATAGCCATAGGCGACTTTCAACGCCGTATCGACCGCCTCCGAACCGGAGTTCGTAAAGAACACACGCGTCAACTCCGCCGGTGCCATCGCAGCAACGCGGTCGGCAAGGCTCAAGGTGATCGGGTTACAAAATTGAAATGCGGGCGAATAATCGAGCGTCTGCGCCTGTCTGGTCATCGCCTCGACGATTTTCGGATGCGCGTGACCGAGGGGACAACACCAGAGACCCGACAGGCAATCGAACAGCTTCCTGCCGTCGTCGGTGGTGTAATACGCGCCCCTGGCGCTGGCAAGAATCTTCGGGTGCTCCTGGAAATAGCGATTCGGCGTGAAGGGCAGCCAGTAGTGATCCAGGCCGGTGAGTTGTTGGCGGGAGTTCATAGGTTGCTCCAAACATGCTTAATCAGACTTGTTCTCCATCACAATATTCGCCGTCCCACAAATGCGGGAGCCGCGATGCAAAATTGACCACTCACTTGAGTATGTCCGAATTTGTCATAGCAGGGAAATTCTTGTCGTGGATGCTGGGAGCGAACGGAAGCATTGGCGGGTTATTTCGGCAGGATTTCGATAAGCGCGCCGATACGATGCGACCTCGAGCCCTCTCCCATCCTCACTTCGGATATGACGTTTGCACGCTGACCAAGTCGCTGCAAAGGATAAAATCCCGGTCGGTTGGAGAACGATAAATTTACGACGTAAGCATATTTGCACCGCCGCAAGGCCTCGTCAAATTCGCCATCGCTGGCATTGTTGAGCGGAATCGCGAAGCTGGAGCGACCTGTGTGAATCTGCACCACTGTCGATTTGACCGAAAAAATGCAGTCACTTTCGGGAACCTGGCGGGCCAGGGACTTCAGATGATTGATAATTCTGAGATGTAATGGCGTTATATATTCAGACATCAAGCCTTCATCCGAATACCAACCGTCCATTTTTCGTACGTCTTTCAAATCCTCGGGAACGGGGCGGTTGTAGCGCAGGACGTTGACGACAAGACTCGGTATCACCATCGCAATACAAATGGTCAGCAAAATGAATACAGGAGAAAACGAGGCGACGCGACCTTTTAGTTTTTCGTCAATCTTGGCCAGAAGCAAGACCGCATATGCGATCAGGAAGGGTGCCATGACATACCCATATCGCGATGCTTCTTCCGGATGGGGCCACGCTAACAGCATTGCCATGTAGCACAGTACATAGAGTGCATCGAACTTGAAGTGGCGCAGTCGATCAGCCCAGCCAATCACACCAACGACGCCGACAAAACCGACAATAACGGGAAATGGCGTGCCTCCAACATCACCAACGAATCCTACCTTCCACGAAAACGCGAGTGCTTTTATCCACTCCGACATGGTCCGCAGTAACACATTTATGGCATCGGCTTGATATAGATCCCACCACTGGGACGTATAGCCACCGAGGCCAACTTGCCTTGATTTGGCAATGATGGCCCAGATGCAAAAAGGCAGAGCCGCTATCATGATAAAGCGCAGATAGCCAGCGGGCCTTCTAATCGCGACGTACAGGCAAAAAGCGGCAAGCAGCGGCGCAGCGGCAACTCTTGTGAGGGTTGCCAGCGCAACCGCTATAGACCCTGCCAGCCAATAGTGTCGTGCCCATCGATTGGGAGTTTCTGCGTGTGACACTGCCGAAACTGCAGCCAAACTGAAGAGCAGATATGTATTTTCCGTCCATGTATTGAGTGCCGTCACATACGTGATTGGCATTAAAGCGATGAGTAATACTGTTGCGGCTGACGCGGACTGGCGGAGGTTTTCCGACCGCAACCATGAATAAAGCATCAGGAAAGAGCCAAGAACTGACGCCACAACAACCAGCCTTCCGGCCAGAGCCGTACCGCCAAACACGCCAAT
The DNA here is from genome assembly GCA_025362705.1 of Betaproteobacteria bacterium. Lineage (GTDB taxonomy): Bacteria > Pseudomonadota > Gammaproteobacteria > Burkholderiales > Usitatibacteraceae > UKL13-2. The sequence goes on along the minus strand of JANYFH010000024.1, from coordinate 5,583 downwards.
AATCAGCGGAAACAGCGGCGGGTAAATAATCTCGCGGCTATAGGCTTGCAGCATCGGCGTTGCTGTTTGGAATGGTGAAAAGTATTGGGCGGCCAGCAGGTAGCCTGATGCGTCTCCACTGAATTCAAATATGTCGTTCGCGCTACAAAAATATATATAGAAACCGCTTACGACAAAGAAGCCCGCGAGAATCGCTATCAAACTCCAGGCCGGTCGGCGTTGCTGAAATAGCATTTCACTTTACTTTCGACGATTCTTGACGGCTGACCACGATGACAAAATTCTTGTGAACTTTTGCGCTTGGGTTTGGGAAGCTGGCATCCCGCAACGTTTTTCAGGTATCGCCAATTCGCAAGAGTTGCCGGTATTTATTTTAAACGCATCAATACGCTCTCCGCCTAAACGTTTAGTCTAATCACTGGCAGAATATGGTGGAAAATCCACGCAAGTGCCAGATACTTTGAATTCTTCAAAATAAAAATCGGAGTGAAAAAACGGTGAACAGCGAAGACAATCCTATCCGGTGGCGCCAGCACGGTGTGCGTGTGATCCCTGCGGATTCGCTCGATAGCAATACCGCGCAAACACCGGGAATGTCGCGTGCGGCGGCGATCAACTTTGCGCGCGTCGGTGCCGAAAAAATCTGGGCCGGCACGGTGACAATCCATCCGAACGCCAAGACCGGTGCGCATCATCACGGCCCGGTGGAGAGTGTGATCTATGTGGTGAAGGGTCGTGCGCGCATGCGCTGGGGTGAGCGGCTGGAATTCGTCGCCGAAGCCGGACCGGGTGATTTCATTTACGTGCCGCCGTATGTGCCGCACCAGGAAATCAACGCCAACGAAAACGAAGCGCTAGAGTGTGTGCTGCTGCGCAGCGGGCAAGACCCGGTGGTCGTCAATCTCGATATCCCGGTAGCGGAAAACCCGGAGGCGGTCTATTGGGTGGATAACATTCATCCGCATCCGTGACGGAAATAAGGGTACTTCTATTGACCTAAAATTTCCGTCATTCCCGCGAAGGCGGGAATCCAATTTCGTTGAGATATCACGACCTTATGAAAACTTGGCGTCAAAGCATGCTTTGACGCCTTCGCGGGAATGACGGGTTAATTGAAGTTTCCATAAGCGAAACACTGGTATCGGCCAGGATTGCAGGGCGTAAATTCCTGGAACACCGCGCCAGTACTGGATTCTTCCGCTGAGAACTTCTGTTGGCCTCAATTTCCCGTCATTCCCGCCGACGGGGTTAGTAGAAGTTCCCCGCTGTACCGCTGTGTTACCTTGCGCCGTGTCCACATCCTTGCTGGAAATGCGTAACAACACTTATGTGGTGTGTGACTCCAATCACTTTATTGATTGTGGCTCGATTGGATTCGCTCTGGCCTGTGGAACTGACGGCGGATTTTTCTGAGGTAGCTGGACATGATTTGCGGTAGTACTTATATGCGACACCTGACTTGGACTTCACGCACGGCGGGCCGCACTGCAGTGTTTCGACTGTGTGTGTTATTTGCGCCACTCGTCGTGGCCACATCGTTTGGCGTGGCTGCTTCAACACCTCCTTCAGCACCTGTGAGTGGTGCTGCGCTGCCGGGCAATGCGCTGGCCGTGCTTAATTTTGCGCCACCGTCTGCGAATGGTGGCGCGCCGATTCTCGGCTACGCAGCGACTTGTCAGGCCGGGGCGGTAAGCGGTCCGGCTATTGGTGGTCATGGTATTGGTCTGGATTTTCTTGGCACAACTTCCGCGTCGGTGCAGACAGCGCCATTCACATCAGTGGGAGGCAACATCATCCTCGCGAGTGTTGGGCGCGGCGGCTTTGCGGATTTCACGACTGCAACCGTTACCGACAACAAAGGCAATGGCAATTACAGCCAGATTGGCACGCCTCATATCTACACTCTGTATTCGTCGTCAGGCACTGCGCTTTATGCCAAGACGTCCGCTGCCGGTGGTGCCGGTCATGTCGTCAGCACGACGAAGCCAAACACTTCAGACGAAGTAACGGTTATTGCCGCGGAATTCAGAAACGTCGACACGATTGTCGATAGTCAGTGGGTTGAAGACCGAACCTCGCCCAATACCAGTGCGAGCGTCACCACGACTGGCCCCGCAATTTTGGCGGCGTTCTGGTGGGGCGATGACAATGCCGGCAATTTAAGTCTTATGGTGAGCCAAGGCTGGACTTTGCTGGATCGCACATCCTCGCTTGCATCGAATCATGTGCAGAGCGGGTCGGCGTACAAGGTTGTCTCCGGTGCGGGCACCTACACGATAGATTGGACGCCATCAACCGCACAAGGTGCGCAGCTTTGGACCGTCGCGATGCAACAGCTCGCTGGTAGTGGGCCGTTGATATCCGCATCCGGATTTTCCTCGCCGATCATTGTCAAGGGTCTCACCAATGGCGTGAGCTACACCTGCTCAGTAACAGCAAGCAATTCGGCGGGCACTGGTGCTGCCTCGGCGAGTGTCAGCGTGACGCCATCCGCATCGACTCCCTTTGCCCTTGCGAGCGTGCAATCACGCAAAGTCCACGGTAGCGCGGGGACGTACGATCTTGGCATCACCACGCAGCCAGTGAGCGGCCAGATCTCCGTCGAACCGCGAGCCATTGGAAGTGGCCACACCATCGTGTTTCAATTCAATGGCCCGGTCGGCCCGGCAGCAAGTGTGGTTGTTTCGCCGGTTGGTTCAGCTACGGCAGCCGGTTCGGGAAACGAAGTTTTCGTCGACCTGACGAACGTGCCCGACAACCAACGCGTAACGCTCACGCTTGGCAACGTGAACGGCTCATTCAATCCATCACCACTTAGCCTCGGCTTTTTGGTTGGTGATGTGAACGGGTCGCGATCGGTCAACGCCAGCGATATCAGCGCGATGAAAGCGCGATCCGGAAAGACAACAGACGGCAGCAATTTCAAGTTTGATCTGGATGTTTCCGGAAGCCTCAATGTTCTCGACGTTTCGAAAGTCAAGACGACATCCGGGTTGACGTTGCTATAGCGGCATGAAGCTGATGGGCATCGCGCCCGAATCTGTCCACTGAGTGGATAACATTCATCCACATCCGTGACGCGCCACATGGTCAAACACTAATATCGGCGAGGTGTTCAGGCAATAAATAGCCGGAGAGCCGCACCAGTGCTTGTTTGTCAATTCATATCTGGCGCTTCGGCGGCGTCATAGTTGGCAGCGTTGTGGGCATTGTTTTCCACTTCGGCATATAGACAAGAACAATGACGGCGATAGCTTTCGCGTCAAGTGTGGCGAAAAAGATTTTGTCCTTCGGCTCTATTTTGTTGACGCGCCCGAGACAACCCTGCGCGAAGCGGAACGTACACGACAGCAGAGCGAGCACTTTGGCGTTTCTCTTGAAGAAACCATGAAGGCTGGCGTACAGGTGACGGCGCTTGCACGCGACACGATGAAAGGTTCTTTCGATGTGTGGACGAAATGGACCAGCGGTGGCGGGCGCGGTAAAGAGGTTCGGTATTACGGGCTCGTCGAGGTGGATGGAAAGAGCTTGGTCGAAATTTTGGTAAGCAGTGGGCTGGCCCGCATTGTGGGGCAGGTGGTTCCGCTGCCGAATGGTGAGAAATCGACTGTCTATAAAAAAAGACTCGCTGCCCTGGAAACTGAAGCCAGGAAGCAACGCGTTGGTGTGTGGGCGCATTCGACAAAATGATGGACTGAAGCCAAAAGGGGTCTACGTGAATTGTTTTTAATACAAACATCGCCGCCGCCATTTCATTGCCGTTTATACATACGTATTGACAGCCAAAAACAAAGCCTGTTAGACTGGTTTATACATTCATTGGGAGTCAGTTACATGGAAGCCGCTGTCAAGATTAAGCAGTGGGGCAATGGCCTCGGTGTTCGTTTGACATCAAATGTAGCGCGCGCAGCGGGCTTGCAAGCGGATACGCTCGTGAGTGTGTCGGTCGAGGGCTCTCGCGTCATCATCGAGCCAGCGGCACCCCGTAAATTGACGCTCACCGAAAAACTGGCAGCGTTTGATCCGAAGAAGCATGGCGGAGAATTCGCGGTGTTGGGCCGCGTCGGCGCCGAGGCGATTTGACTGCGCCTCGCAGGCCTCCACGTACGTGGGTGCCAGATCGCGGCGAGATCATCTGGATAGATTGCAATCCACAATTGGGACGCGAGATGCGCGACATGCATCCGATGCTCGTTCTTTCGCCCAAGGCATTTAATGCACGCACCAGCATCCTCATTGGGTTGCCAATGACTTCCAGCGTATCGAACGCAGGAAACCCTTTCGCGTTGGATGTTTCGCGCGGAAACGATCAACGGAGCTTCGTTCTTTGTCATCAGCCAAAGTCGTTTGACTGGCGACATCGTCGTGCAGCGCCGCATCCATGGAAAGCCCTCACGGCGCAACAGCTTCGTGACGCGTGTGAGGGGTTGAACGACATCATCGCGCTCGTCTAGATTGACGGGAACAAAATACATTTCGTGTTCGGCTTGCAAGAGACCAAATGGTCGACGGCTCAACTATTCGCTTAAAGTAGTGCGATGCACGTTGTCCCGTTTTATTTATTCCCCTAACCAAAGCCCATCCCGATGAATCCGTTCCGTTGCTTAGCACCTTTACTACTCGCCCTTTCAATCACCACCGCCGCCAGCCAGCCCTTGCCCGACGGCCTCTACGCCGAAATCACAACCGAACGCGGCGTGGTGGTGGCGGAAATATATTTTCAAAAAGCGCCGATGACTGCCGCATCATTCGTCGGCCTCGCCGAAGGCACGCTGGGGCCGGCACCGCGCAAACCGTTTTACGATGGTCTCAAGTTTCATCGTGTGGTCCCGGGCTTTGTGGTGCAGGGCGGTGACCCGACCGGTACCGGCAGCGGCGACGCAGGGTATTCGTATCCCGACGAAATTGTTCCCGGATTGCGCTTCGACAAGCCCGGCGTGCTGTTGATTGCCAATAGCGGGTCTGACACCAATGGCTCGCAGTTCTGCTTCATCCTCGCGCCTGCGCCCCGCCTCAACTATGCTTATACGACCTTCGGCCAGGTGGTGCGTGGCCTGGAGATTCTGCCGCTGATCAAACAAGGCGATACGATGCAGGTCAGAATCATTCGTCTTGGCAAAGCGGCAAAGGCATTCCGCGCGGACGAAAAAACATTCGCCAAACTTGTCGCGCGTGCGCCTCGCCTGCCACTGCCTTTTTTCGATGATGCAGACAGTATTGCCGCCGGTGAGCAGCCCTGGTACGTGAAAAATCTCGAAACCAAGCTTGCCAATCTGCAACGCTTCATCGGCGCGCGCGCGTATGTGCGATTGTTCGAAAAATTCGAGCCGGATTTTCCCGGCCAGACAGTGCAGCAATACATCGATGCCTACTGCGCCAAGTACAAGATGCCGCCCAAGACCACGCTCGCGGCATACTTTGCCGATGCCGACCAATGGCTGCTGGCCACCGGCGCGCGGCCCGGCCTCACGCTACCTGATGTGAAACGCCGCGAGGGTGCCCGACCGGCGCCTGAGAAAATCGACGACGCGAAGAAAGAAAAAATCCGCGTTTACTACTCCGCGCTCGATGTAATCAACAGCC
>JANYFH010000376.1 GCA_025362705.1 Betaproteobacteria bacterium | reverse complement strand
CCTTTGGCACACGCACCGTCGCGACAACCAGCCCGCCCACCACTGTGACATTGGGTAACTCCGGCAGTGCGTTGCTGACGATTGCCAGCATCACATCCACCGGTAACTTCGGCTTCACCACCTCGTGCCCGATTAGCCCCGCCTCGCTGGCCATCAGCCTTGCCTGTCCGATCAACATAACCTTCACGCCGCTGACCGCAACTGCGCTTACCGGTGCGATCACCATCGTCAGCAACGCACCGGGCTCGCCACACACCATCACACTCAGCGGAACCGGCAGTGGCACCGCCGTGCCCAGCATCAGCATCGCGCCTGCGGCACTCGTTTTTGGCGCGCAAACAGTTAACACAATTAGCGCGTTGCAAAGTGTGATCGTCACCAATACCGGTTTTGCCAATCTCAATTTGACGAGCATTACCGTCGGCGCGCCGTTCAGTCGTGTCCTGCTTAGTCTCGCTACGCCACCTGATTGCGGTGCCACGCTCGCACCGGGCAGTAGTTGCCAGATCGGGGTGAGTGTCAGTCCCGCTACTTTGGGCGCGATCACAGGTCTGATCACGATCAGCGACAACGCCACCGGCAGCCCGCACACGGTGGCCTTGAGTGCGACTGGCACACCGGTGCCGGTAGCGGTGATCAGCACCAGCGGTGCAGTCGCGTTCGGCGATCAGGTTATTAATACTGCCAGTGCGCCGGGCGCGCTCACCATCAGCAACACCGGCACCGCAGTGCTCACCATCAGCGCCATCACGCTCACCGGCACCAATGCTGCCAATTTTGCTATGACCGGTCAGAGTGCTTGCGCGAGCATTTTGCCTTCGAGTAGCTGCACGCTCAATCTCACGTTCGCACCCACGACTACTGGTGCCAAAACTGCGCAGGTCAATATCACCAGCAACACGCAGATTGTCGCTGCGGCCAACGCGAGTACGCCGACCATCGTTAGCCTGACCGGCAACGGCATCCTCGCGTCGCGACCGATTGTGAATATCACATCGACGGCGATCGGGTTTGGCGATGTCATCTTCGGTGGTGCCACGCCGTACCAGACCGTTACGCTCACCAATGGCGGCGGTCAGGTGATGAGTATCACGAGCATCGTTGCCATTGGCGACTTCGTGCAGGTGAATAACTGCCCAGCGAGTCTCGCCTCACTTGCGAGTTGCAATATCAGTGTCTTGTTTACACCTCTCTTGCAGGGCAACCGATTTGGCGAAATTGCCATCACAACGAGTGCGACGACGAGTCCGGATCGTGTTCAACTGTCGGGCAGGGGATGTCGCTGGTTCAGCCCGGCGGGGAGCCGGTTCTTCCTGACGAGCTGTGGATAGGGCGGCTGATACTCTCGAAAGTAGAGTTAAAACACCAGCACTGGTGCGGCTCGTAGGCTGAAATGTCGCTGAAATGCCCGCCAGTTATGGAGTTCTGTAAGTGATTGAAAAGAAATACTCGATTGCAGTGAAGTGAGTTAGCGAGGCATCAATATGAGCTTTCATTCGACTCGGAATACGGTTTCCGTTGCCACCGTGCTGTGGCGTGCCATCACCGCCATGGTCCTTTTCGCGATTGCGCCATTGGCATTGGCGCAGCAGGTGCTGTCGCCCGCGACGATTAGTTTTGGCAACGTACCGCTGACCGTACCGGTCACACAGACCGGAACATTTACCAATAATTCGACCTTTCAACCAGTCACTATCACAGCGCTTTCGACGTCGGATGCGCGCTTTGTCGCGGTGGGTTCGGGCGTCTCGCCTTGCAATGTCGGAGCGGTGCTCACTTTTGGCGCGAATTGCACCTACGCGTTGACGTTTACTCCAACCGGTACAGGCGCATTTAACAACACCACGACGGTCGCATACAACCTCGTCGCAACGCCGCAGACGCCGCTGACGCAGACGTCCAGCGGCACGGGAATAACCCCGCCTTCCACCGTATCGCCGCCAAGTATCCTGTTCGGCAACGTGCCCCCGACCGTCATATCCAACCAGACTTTCACCTTCACCAATAACTCCAATACGACGTCGTTTCCCGCGCCCTATACGCTGGCGAGCATCGGAACAGTGGGGCTGGGTTTCTTTGCGGTCGGCATTGGGGCAACGCCATGTTCGGTCGGACTGGTTCTCGCCCCGACGGCGAGTTGCCAGGTGCAGGCAAGCTTTCAGATAAGCGGAACAGGGTCATCGAACGGCACGACCACCATCGGCTTCCAGACGGGGCAGGGCGCAAACCCGGTATACAACACTTCCGTTGCACTCAATGGCGTCGGCTTCGCGCCACCGTATACCAATACGCCCTCTTCGCTGAACTTTGGCAACGTGGTGGTGAACGTGGCCGCTCCGCTAAGTTATAACTTTACCAATAACTCCGATACAACGTTGTTCCCGTCACCGTATACGCTGACCAGCCTGAGCACCGCAGGACTGGGCTATACGGCCGTTGGCAGTGGCGCCACACCGTGCGCAGTCAGTCTGGTGTTGCCGCCGGGGGCAAGTTGCGGTGTCACGGTGACATTCCAGATTGCCGTGACGGGAAGCTCAGGCGGCTCAACGACGATTGGGTTTTTGGCAGGACTCGGCACCGACCCGCCGTACACCAGCGTGATGGCTCTGTCCGGAACCGGTGTCGCCGCGCCGCCCCCGCCGACGATGACGGTGGCATTCTCACCATCGACAGTTGTTGCCGGCACGCCGTCCACACTCGTTGTCACGATCACCAACCCGGCTTTGGTGAGCACCACCCTCGGCGGCAGTAGTGTCGGCACCACTGCACCGCTGAATATTTCCGGCGGCGTCACCAACACCTGTGCACTCTCCGGCGGCGTGACGGGCAACACCTATTCGTTCGGCATGTCCACCATCACTCCATCAGGAACTTGCACCATCAATATCCCGGTGCTCAGTTCGACGGCAGGAAGTTTTGTTGTGAACGTCGTTCCCGGTAACCTCGTTTCAACGCCAACCGGCAACAACACCAACAGCAGTTCTGCGACACTCGTCGTCACCCCAGCGTTGACACCGACGATGACCGTCACCTTCGCGCCCACGAGCGTATCGACCAACACCAACGCGACGCTAACCTTGACACTTAGCAATCCACTCGCCGCGCCGGCGGCAATGTCGATCGGCGGTTCCGTATCCATGCCCCCCGGCCTTAACTTGTCCGGTCTGGTCGATGGATGTGGTGCATCGGCCGCAGTGATCGTCTCGACGGTAACCACCATCAACCTTGGCATGGGTGGCACAATTCCCCCGTTCGGCAGTTGCACTATCACCGCACAAGCGCAGAGCGCATTGCCGGGATCGTTCCCGGTCACGGTGTCGCCCGGCAATCTCATCACCGCGCTAGGCAACAACGCCAACACCAGCACCGCGACACTTGTTGTCGGCGGCGTACCCGCCATCAGTCTCACGCCGACTTCAGTCGCTTTCGGCGCGCGCACCGTCAGCACCACCAGTCCCTCCACTACCGTGACCCTGGGCAATCCAGGTACCGCACTCCTGACCATTACCAGCATCACCGCCACCGGTGACTTCGGCTTCATCACCTCATGCCCGATTAGTCCTGCCTCGCTGGCAATTAGTCTCGCCTGTCCGATCAATATCACTTTTACGCCACTCACGGCAACGGCGATTACCGGCAGCATCACGATTGTGAGCAATGCCCCTGGCTCACCGCATACCATCACACTCACTGGCGCCGGCACCGCCTTGCCTGTGCCCGGCATCAGTCTGGCGCCCGCATCGCTTGCCTTTGCTGCGTGGGCCGTGAACACCAGCAGTGCCACGCAAAATATTGTAGTCACCAATACCGGCTTTGCCAATCTCACGCTCGGTGCGATCAGTATCGGCGCGCCGTTCAGCCGTGTGGCCCTGGTTCCCGCAGTGCCACCAGATTGCGCTACCTCTGTGGCACCCAGCAGCAGTTGCCAGATCGGCGTAATTTTCACGCCTGTTGCCGCCGGCAGCTTCACTGGCCTTGTCAGCATTATCGATAACGCCACTGGCAGTCCGCACACGGTCACCTTAACTGGAACTGGCACATCGCTCCCGGTGCCGGTGATCAACGTCAACGGCACGCTCCCGTTTGGCGACCAGGTAATCAACAGTGGCAGCAATGCGCAGAGCCTTACCATCGCCAATACCGGAGCCGCCACGCTCTCCATCAGCGCGATCACGATCAGCGGCACTCATGCTGCCAACTTTACGCTGAGTGGCCAAAGCGCTTGTGCCAGTATTGCGCCGACCAGCAGTTGTACGCTTACTGTTACCTTTGCCGCCACCACGACGGGCGCCAAGGCTGCGCAGATCAATATCACCAGCAATGCGCAGAATGCCGCACTCGTCAATACCGTGAGCCTGACGGCAAACGGCATTCTCGCGCCGCGACCACTGGTGAACGTCACATCGACGGCGATCGGATATGGCAATGTCATCTTTGGTGGCGCCACGCCGTACCAGGGCATCACCCTTACCAACAGTGGCGGGCAGTCGATGAACATCGTGAGTATCGTCGCCGTGGGTGACTTTGTGCAGATGAATAACTGCGGTTCCACGCTGGCACCGCTGGCCAGTTGCACCATCAGCATCGTGTTCACACCACTCCTGCAAGGCAACCGGTTCGGCGAACTTATTCTCACCACAAATGCGGCGACGAGTCCGGATCGCATTCCACTTTCGGGCACGGGTTGTCGTTGGTTCAGTCATGCGCAAAGCCGATTCTTCCTGACGAGTTGCGGGCTGTAGTTTTGTCCCGCCTCCAGATTCCCGTCATTCCCGCATTTGCGGAATGACGGGAATTGCATAGCGAGCCCGAGAATCGGCGCGCCTCGCAGGCATAAATACCGCTGAAAGCCACGCCAATACTTGTTCTACGCTGATTCTATGCGCGGCGCCGCAACCTGACGCGTGGGGGAAATGTGCGAACCGGATGCGCATTCCATTCACTTGCGGGATGCAGGCCTTGCTCCGTGCGAAAATCCGCAATATCCAAATCTCGACCTATATCCACATACCCACGATGAAAATTAAATTCGACCGCTTCTACCGTTACGCAGAATTCACCGAAATCCTTCAACACTTCGTCAAGAAATTTCCGACGCTTCTGGCACTTGAAAGCATCGGCAAAAGCCATGAAGGCAAAGACATCTGGGTCGTGACCGCGACCAATCAGGAAACCGGCGCGGCCGCAGACAAGCCAGCCTATTGGGTTGACGCCAATATTCACGCCAGCGAATTGGCCGGCGGCGCGGCGGCGTTATACCTCATCGATACGCTCACGAAAAACTACGGCAAACGCGACGACGTCACGCGCTGCCTCGATGCGCGCGTGATGTACATCTGCCCGCGCATGAATCCTGATGGCGCTGAATGGGCGATGCGTCCCGTGGCAGAAGGCGGACCGAAAATCATTCGCTCGTCCACGCGACCGTACCCCTACGAAGAAGAGCACATCGAAGGATTGGACATTGAAGACGTCGATGGCGATGGCCGCATTCTTTCCATGCGCATCAAAGATGCCAACGGCAACTGGAAGACGCATCCCGATGAACCACGCCTGATGATTCCGCGCGGTCCGACGGAATATGGCGGCACTTATTACCGCATGTTGCCCGAAGGCACGATGCGCAATTACGACGGCGTCTCGATCAAGGTAAACAGTAACAAGCAGGGGCTCGATCTGAATCGTAATTTCCCTGCCGGTTGGCGGCAGGAGCATGAGCAGCTTGGTGCCGGGCCGTATCCCACATCAGAACCTGAAGTGCGCGCCGTGGTGCATTTCATCACGCATCACGCCAACATCACCGGCGGGCTTTCGTTTCATACCTGGAGCGGTGTGTTGCTGCGGCCTTTCGCGACCATGTCCGATGATGAAATGCCACCGGAAGATTTGTGGACGTACAAGAAACAGGGCGAAGCGGGTACCACGATGACCGGCTATCCTGCCATCAGCGTGTATCACGAGTTTCGCTATCACCCGAAAGAAGTCATCACTGGCGCATTCGACTGGATATACGAGCATCTCGGCTTGTATGAATGGACGATTGAAATCTGGTGCCCGATGCGCGAAGCCGGCATCAAGGATTACAAGTACATCGACTGGTTCCGCAATCATCCGGTTGAGGACGATCTGAAGATGCTGGCCTGGGCCGACAAGGAATTGAAGGGCAAGGGCTACGTCGATTGGGTCAAGTTCGATCATCCGCAGTTGGGTGAAGTTGAAATCGGCGGGTGGGACAAGATTCATGCGTTCCGCAATCCGCCTCCGCACCTGCTCGAAAAAGAAATCGCCAAGTTTCCCGACTGGGTGATATGGAACGCGATGATTTCGCCGAAGCTCGAGCTCGTGCATACAAAAGTCGAGAACATCGGCGGCGATTCATATCGCGTTGAAGTTGCGGTGCAGAACACGGGCTACTTGCCGAGCTATGTTTCCAAGCGTGCGCAGCAGCGCAAGCAGACACGTGGATTGGTCGGCGAAATTTCGTTACCCAAGGGCGCGGTGCTGATATCGGGAAAATTGCGTGAGATCGCAGGAGAGCTCGAAGGACGCGCGTACAAACACACGCTGATGAGCTTCTGGACGGATACGACACCGACGGCGGATCGGACCAAGCTGGCATGGGTGGTGCGAGCGCCAGAAGGCGGTAGCGTGGACGTGGTGGTGAAGCATGAGAAGGCGGGCGTGGTGCGGGTGGCAATTCCACTGTCGGTTTAGTCCGGCATTGAGGACGGCAAGGCCACTTTCCATTTTTCCGCCCATGCTCCAAGCGCTGGGAGAATTTCCGCATTCAGCCGTACACCTGATGTGAGTTGTTCGCGTCGTCGCGCCAGCCCGCCGTCACCCGGCATGCGGACCTGTTCAAATCCTGGCCGGACAGGATTGCTTCGACATTTATCAGCGATCCACTGCATTTGTTTTTGCAGTGCTGCGCGGCCACCGAACGCTTCCGGGTCGAGGATTTGCACCCATACCGTTGCACCCCAGCCTTCTTTTGGATCCGCGCGACCGAAGCCCGCGAGTCCGCCAGTCAGCACTTCCACTGCCAGCGCCAGCCCATAGCCTTTGTGTCCGGCTTCCATTCCGCCCAGAGGCAGGATGGTGCCGGGCGGTGTAGTGAAAAGCACCGCGGGATCGCTTGATGCTACGCCGTGCCGGTCGAGCAGCCAGGGATGCGCGAGTGACTGCCGCTGTCGATGCTTGCGGGCAGCCATGCCATTGGTGGTCAGCGAAGCAGAAATATCTATCCACACCGGATCGCCTTCGGTTGGAAAACCGATTGCCATTGGATTGGGCGTGAATACTGCCTGCGTTCCACCATGCGGAGCGACGCTCGCGGAATTGGGGTCGGAGCAGATTAACTGAATGATCATGCCCTGATCGGTCGCGCGTTTCAGGTAAGCCGCCAGGCAGGCGATGTGGTGGCTTCGACGGATGGTCACCGTGCCGCTGCCGTGTTCTCTCGCCATCGACATCGCAGCGTCGATGGCGCGCAGCACCAACCACGGACCAGGCAGTCGCATGCCGTCCCAGTTGGCGACCGACGAGCGCGCATTGAGTATCTGGTAGCTACCTGTGCGGGCCATGCCGCCGCGATCAATCTCGGCCAGGTACGGCGCCAGCAACGCCAGGCCGTGGGTGTCATGTCCAAGCAAATCGCCTTCGAGCAAAATTTCGGCGACGTCTTCTACCATCGCGGCATCCAGTCCCGCGCGCTGCAACAACGCACAGGCAAGGGTCCGAAGCTCAATCGCAGCGAAGCGGGCTGTAGATATTTGTGACATAAGCTCCGGGTTTCTAAGCGCGTACCGATGCGGTCGCCCTAATACACCGCCCGACCGCCCGAAAGATCGAAAACTGCACCTGTGCTGAACGAACAATCCTCGGTGCACAGCCAAGCGACGAGGGCGGCAATTTCATCGACCTCGCCAAAGCGGCCCATCGGAATTTTCGACAACATGAAGTCGATATGTTGTTGTGTCATCTGCTCGAACATGGCGGTTTTGACCGCCGCCGGGGTCACGCAGTTGACGCGTATGCCGGTCTTGGCCAACTCCTTGCCGAGCGATTTGGTAAGCGCAATCACACCGGCCTTCGAGGCGCTATAAGCCGATGCATTGGGATTACCCTCCTTGCCGGCAATCGATGCGATGTTGACGATTCGTCCGTAGTCGCCGTTCACCATGTGTGAAACCACCAATTTATTGCACAGGAACAAGCCCGTGAGATTGATGTCCAGCACTTGGCGCCATGCCGCAAGCGGATAGTCGCGCACCGGCAGATTCGGGCCAGTGATGCCGGCGCTACAGACCAGTGCGTCAATCCGACCCAGCGCTGCAACGGTCGATGAGACCGCGCGCTCGACCTGCGATTCGTCGGCCACGTCGATTTCGCTGACGACCGTATTGCCACCGATGGCGCTCGCCGCTTTGGCCAGTGCGACCGGGTCGCGATCCCAAAGCGCCAGCCTTGCACCCGATGCCGCCAGGCGTTTTGCAATTGCAAATCCGATACCGGCCGCGCCGCCAGTGACGACCGCGCAGCGCCCATTCATGTTCAACTGGTTCATGTCTTCCTCCGCTTGTCTTCCCCCGTTCCCCGGAAATAGCATACTCCAGAATTGGCCTGACCACTTGACCACAATGGTCGACCCGCGTAGGCTGTCATTTCGTCAAAAAGTTGGCGTGTCGCTATCGCCGATTGCACGAGCCATTTGCATAACCACCACAAAACGTCACCGGCGCGCATCTGCCAGTGGCGAATAACTTTCTCCTGGAGGAGACCCGATGCCGGTGAAGAAGCAGCCGAGGCGCAGCCAAGCCTGGTTTGGCCGCGACGGCAAGATGGGCTTTATTTATCGCTCGTGGATGAAGAACCGCGGCATTCCACACGACCAGTTCGATGGCCGCCCCGTCATCGGCATCTGCAATACCTATTCCGAACTCACACCGTGCAATTCGCATTTCCGCACGCTCGCCGAGCAGGTCAAAATTGGCGTCTGGGAGGCGGGCGGTTTTCCACTCGAGTTCCCGGTCATGTCCCTCGGCGAGACGATGCTGCGGCCCACCGCCATGCTCTACCGCAACCTCGCCAGCATGGATGTCGAGGAATCGATTCGCGGCAATCCCATCGACGGTGTCGTGCTACTGATGGGTTGCGACAAGACCACGCCTGCCCTGCTGATGGGCGCTTCCAGCGTTGATATCCCCACCATTGGCGTCTCGGGTGGCCCGATGTTGTCGGGCTGGTATAAGGGCGAGCGTATAGGCTCCGGCACCAACACTTTTTCGTTGTCCGAAGATTTGCGTGCGGGCCGCATCAGCCGCGACGAGTTTCATGAAGCGGAAAGTTGCATGCATCGTTCTCACGGCCATTGCATGACCATGGGAACGGCGTCAACGATGGCCTGCATGGTCGAGGCGCTTGGTGTTGGCCTACCGGGAAATGCCGCGTATCCCGCAGTTGATGCACGCCGGAGCGTTATCGCGCGTGAGGCGGGACGCCGCATCGTCAAGCTGGTGGAAAAGGATGTCGTGTTGTCGAAAATCCTCACGCGAAAAGCGTTTCAGAATGCAATCCGTGTCAATGCCGCTATCGGCGGATCCACCAACGCCGTAATCCATCTTATCGCCATTGCCAAGCGTATTGGTGTCGAGTTGTCTCTCGATGACTGGCGCGAATTCGGCCGCGATGTGCACACGCTGGTGAACCTCATGCCCAATGGCAAATACCTGATGGAAGATTTTTGCTATGCGGGTGGCCTACCGGTGGTGATTCGCGAGCTGGGCGAAAATGGCCTGCTCGACAAAAAATCGTTGACCGTCAATGGCAAAACCATCTGGGACAACAACAAGAAAGCCGAAAACTTCAATCGTGATGTAATCATGTCGCACGCCAAGCCCTTCAAGAAACACGCGGGCATCACGGTACTGCGCGGCAACCTATCGCCCGATGGCGCGATCATCAAGCCTTCCGCCGCCACGCCGAAGCTGATGAAGCACAAGGGCCGGGCTGTGGTATTTGAGAATATCGAAGAGTTTCACCGTCGCATCGACGACCCAAAACTTGTCATCGATGCGGATTCGGTGATGGTGCTGAAGAACTGCGGTCCTAAAGGCTATCCGGGTATGGCCGAAGTGGGCAACATGCCACTGCCTGCGAAGCTGCTCAAGCGCGGCATCACCGACATGGTCCGTTTGTCCGATGCGCGCATGAGCGGGACTGCCTACGGTACTGTCATCCTCCATATTGCCCCGGAGGCTGCGGCGGGTGGCCCGCTTGCGCTCGTCGAGAACGGCGACCTGATCGAACTCGATGTTTCCAAAGGCAAGCTGCACCTCAATGTATCCGACGAAGAGCTCGCCCAACGGCGCGCGAAATGGAAGGCACCGAAACCGCCGATGACGCGCGGTTACACCAAGCTCTACGTCGACCATGTCAATCAGGCCAATGAGGGCGCTGACCTGGATTTCCTCACGGGCAAGAGTGGGGCTGCAGTGCCGAGGGACAACCATTAAATGAAAGTTTTGTTCACCGACTACAAGTTCAAGGACATCGAGATCGAGGCTGCGTTGTTTCGCGACGCAGGCATAGAGCTCGTCACCGCCCAATGCAAAACCGAGGGCGATGTCATCGCCGCATCGGAAGGTTGCCAGGGCTTGCTTATTCAGTACGCGCCCGCCAATGCCAAAGTATTTGCGGCGCGGCCCGAAATTGCTATCGCCAGCCGTATCGGTGTCGGCTACGACACCATTAATATAGCTGATGCAAGTGCGGCAGGCGTTTGGGTCGCCAATTCGCCGGACTACGGCGTAGGTGAAGTAGCGACGCACGCGTTGGCGATGGTGCTGACACTGTTGAGGCATATTGCGTTTTACGATCGCGATGTCAAGAGCGGTACCTGGCACTACACCAGCGCGGGACGAATGCGCCGGGTGAGCGATATGACACTCGGCATCCTTGGCCTCGGACGTATCGGCAAGCGCATGGCACACATCGGTCGCAACTGTTTTCGGCGTGTGATTGCCTGCGATCCCTACATCATCGATGGCGATTTTCCGGCCTATGTGGAGCGCGTTGATCTCGTGCACCTGTTTCGCGATGCAGACGCCATTTCGCTGCATGTGCCGCTGAATGACGAAACCCGCGGAATAGTCAATTCGGGTGTACTGAACATCATGAAGCCGACCAGTGTCCTGGTGAATACCGCCCGAGGCGCGGTCATCAACCTCGATGATCTTTGCCTTGCGCTTGAAGCCAACCGCCTCGACGGCGTTGGGCTGGATGTACTCCCTGTTGAGCCGCCAAATCGGGATCATCCACTGTTCAGGGATCCGCGTGTGCTGCTCACGCCGCACGCCGCGTTCTACTCGGTGGAATCTGAGCGCGAACTGCGTCGCAAGGCGGCGCAGAATCTTATAGACTGGGCAAACAACAAGCGGCCGGGCTATGTCGTGACCGAAGGTTCAAAATGGCCTATCACCAACAATAAGCAGATCACAGGACAAGCGCATGGCATCAGTCCAGATTAAAGGCGTGGAAAAATATTTTGGTGGCACACACGTCATTCGCGGTGTGGATATTGAAATCGAGGATGGCCAGTTCACTGTCCTGGTCGGGCCATCAGGATGCGGTAAATCTACTCTGCTGCGCATGATCGCAGGACTTGAGGAAATTGGCGTCGGCCAGATACTCATTGGCGGCAAAGTGGTGAACAACATTCAACCCAAGGAACGCGATATCGCCATGGTGTTCCAGAACTATGCGCTTTACCCGCATATGACGGTGCGTGACAACCTCGCGTTCAGCCTGATGCTGGCGAAGCGGGAAAAGTCAGTGGCCGACGAGCGCGTCAGGAAGGCTGCCGAAATTCTCGGCCTTACGGATCTTCTGGAGCGTTATCCGCGTCAGCTGTCGGGCGGGCAGCGCCAGCGCGTCGCCATGGGTCGTGCCATCGTGCGCGATCCACAGGTATTCCTGTTTGACGAACCACTTTCCAATCTCGATGCCAAGCTCAGGGTGCAGATGCGGACCGAGATCAAGGAACTGCACCAGCGTCTGAAGACTACTTCAATTTACGTGACCCATGACCAAATCGAAGCCATGACCATGGCCGACCAGATAGTGGTCATGCGCGACGGGATCGTTGAACAGCGCGGCGGACCACTGGATCTCTATGATCATCCGGTCAATCTGTTCGTCGCGGGCTTTATTGGATCACCGGCGATGAATTTTCTTCCGGGGATACTCAAGCGCGATGGATCGGGCGCGCAGGTTCATTTTGCCGACGGTTCGGCAGTTCTTGCGCCACGGCAGGCAGGCGGGCAGGACGGACAGCGTGTGATTTACGGCGTGCGGCCCGAGCACATGATGCTTGATGCAAGCGGCGCAGGCATCAAGACCGCCGTTGTCGTGGTCGAGCCGACCGGAGCAGACACGCAGGTATTCTGCAAGTTTGGTGCTATCGAAATTACCGGCGTGTTCCGCGAGCGCCACGACTTTGCCGCGGGTGACACTGTTTATCTTGTACCCGATAGCAATAAGACACATTTGTTTGATGAAGAATCTGGCAAGTCATTGATGTCCTGGCTGGATAAATGAGGGCGGCTAAATGAGCGTGCGCCAAAGAAGCGAACGCGCGCAACCACTTGACGAAAGAAGGAGAGAGACATGACAAAGTTCACAAGACGCGATTTTCTGAAGACCACGGCAGGCGGCACAGCAGTAACAACGATGGGTGGTGTTGGCGGTGCCATCTGGACGCCCGATGCTTCCGCACAGGCTAAGACATGGACGCCGGAAAAAGGCGCGAAATTGAGGCTGTTGCGATGGAAGCGCTTCGTGCAGGGTGATGAGGACCAATGGCTGGCGAACACAAAAAAATTCACCGCGAAGACCGGCATCGAAGTGCGTGTCGATTCTGAAGGCTGGGAGGATGTGCGACCCAAGGCGGCAGTAGCGGCCAATGTCGGAAGCGGCCCGGACATCATCATCAGTACCTTCGAGGATGCGCATCAGTATCCAGACAAGCTGGTCGACGTGACCGACCTGGCCAATTATCTGGGTAACAAATACGGCGGTTGGTACGATTCCTCAAAAGCATATGGCATGCATGGGAAGAACAAATGGGTCGCGATCCCGATGGGCGCTGCCGGTAGTTGCCTCGTCTACCGAGAGAGCCATGTCAAGGCCGCTGGTTTCAGCACTTTCCCCAAAGACATGGACGGCTTCCTGAAACTGTGCGAGGGCCTGAAAGCCAAGGGGACGCCACCCGGATTCGCGCTCGGCAACGCAACTGGTGATGGGAATCAGTGGACGCACTGGCTCATCTGGGCGTTCGGTGGAAAGATGGTCGATGCGAAGAACAATGTCGTCATCAACAGTCCGGAAACCGTGGCGGCGTTGGAATATAGCAAAAAACTTTACGAGACCTTCGTCCCTGGTACGTTGTCGTGGTTAGATCCGAACAATAACAAGGCGTTCCTGGACGGCCAGATCAGCCTGACCGCCAATGGCATCTCGATCTACTACGCAGCCAAGACTTCGCCGGACGCGAAACTCAAGGAAATGGCCAACGACATCAATCATGCTAACTTTCCGATTGGCCCTGTGGGACACCCTGCAGAACTTGCGCTGGTCTTCCCGATGATGATTTTCAAGTACAGCAAGTATCCCAATGCAGCCAAGGAGTATCTGCGCTTCATGATGGAGAAGGAGCAATATGAACCTTGGCAGCAGGCAGCGATTGGCTACGTCACGCAG
>JANYFH010000013.1 GCA_025362705.1 Betaproteobacteria bacterium | reverse complement strand
TCGTTGACTTTCACATCGAGTACAGTTGCGAGTCCACCCAGGCCTTGTGCGCCGATGCCAAGCGCATTCACTTTCGCGAAAATTTCCAGTCGCAATTCTTCCGCGCGGGTTGCCGGCCCGCGCGCCTGCAACTGATGTATGTTGAAGGGCTCCAACATTCCCCACTTGGCCATCAGCATGGCCTTTTCCGGCGAGCCGCCGATGCCTAGCGAGAGCAAGCCTGGTGGGCACCAGTCCGCACCCATGGTAGGCACCATCGACAGCACCCAATCGACGATATTGTCTGACGGCAGCAGCATGGCGAACTTGGATTTATTTTCCGAGCCGCCGCCCTTGGCAGCGACGATCACTTCCACTTTATCGCCGGGAACGATTTCAATGTGCGTGACACCAGGCGTATTGTCCATCGTGTTCCTGCGCTTGCCATCCGGGTCGGTCAGCATAGAACCACGCAGCGGATTATTCACATCGGTATAAGCGCGGCGAACGCCTTCGTTCACCATCTGCTCCGGCGTGAGCGGGCCTTCAAAGCGCGTGTCTATGCCGACACGGACAAAGGCAATCGCAATCCCGGTGTCCTGACAGATCGGGCGATGGCCTTCGGCTGCCATGCGTGAATTGATGAGGATCTGCGCCATCGCATCCTTGGCGGCCGACGACTCTTCTTTGAGGTAAGCCTCGTGCAGCGCCTTGATGTAATCGACCGGATGGTAATAACTGATGTACTGAAACGCATCGGCGACGGACGAGATGAAGTCTTCTTGTTTGATAGTGTTCATGTGCATCTCCTGGAACGTGTCGCGCAGGCGTTTTTTAGCGGCGAAAATAGCAATACCCTCGCAAGCACGGCTGCGAGGGACGAAATTTACGCGGGGAATGAATCGGGTCTATCGGCTTTGCGGGTGTGACGAAGACGATGTTACGAAGCTGATAAGGCAATCACCGGACTGATTTCCCGCCGTAGAATTTTACCATTCTTGGTGCGGGGGAAATCCGTTGCGAGATAGATTCGCTTGGGCGCTTTGTAGGCAGCGAGGTGTTGAACGCCGAATGATTGCAATTGTTCCGCCGTTACTTTTTCACCCGGTTGAGCGATTACGTACGCGACGACGATGAGTTTGTCTTTCTCAACTTCCTCGCCGATGCAGGCGCAATCCGCGACCTGCGGATGCGATTTCAGTACGCGCTCAACTTCGTAGGGCGAAACGCGGTAGCCGAAGCTTTTGATGATGTCGTCTTTGCGGCCGAGAAACCAGAGATAGCCATCTTCGTCAATCCTGGCATAGTCGCCGCTGAAAAAATAGCCGTCATGGCGATATTTGGCGGTCTCTTCCGGTTGATTCCAGTAGCGCAGAAAAAGACCGGGGTCCGATTCCGGAACCGAGATCATTCCCTCTTCACCGTGCGGCACAGGCTTCAACGTTTCCGGGTCGAGCAACTGTATGTCGTGCCCCGGCTGCGGAAAGCCGGCGGAACCTGCACGGATCGGACGGTGAATACTTTGCGAAAGGTAGTACGAAAATTCGCTCATGCCGACCGCTTCAAAAATTTCCATTCCAAAACGATCCCGCCAGGCAGCGAGCATGTCATCAGACAGGTGCTCGCCCGCACTCATGCACATGCGCAGCGACGGCACAGCGTCTTTGCTGGTTGACGTTTTCTGGATGATCTGACGGTAGATTGTCGGTACGCCGATAAAGATGGTTGCCTTGTGTTTGGCGATCAGGTGTGTCCACGTGTTTGCGTCGTTCTTGCCTTCATGCACGATCACGGTCTTGCCGTGATAGAGCGGATCCATCAATCCGGAGCCAAGCACATAAGTCCAATTGAATTTTCCTGAATGCAAAATGCGGTCAACGTTGTCTGGATCAAAGTTGAACCAGTATTTGGCTGCCGGCTCACGCCCAATAAGCGCGCGATGCGCGTGCAGCACGCCTTTCGGATAGCCGGTAGTGCCTGAAGTATAGACAAGGTATGCAGGGTCATTGGCGCGTGTTGCGTATGCAGCCGACCAAACAGTGATTGCGTCCAGCGCGGGTTTCAGGTCGAGTGCAGTAACGTTAAGCTTGTCGATGTGCTTGCCCTTGCCCGACAATAGCACCAATTTGGCGTCCGGTGCCTCGACGATGCGCGGGGCAAGCTGCTCCCACATTGCGTGATCCATCACCATTACATTGGCGCCGGAGTCCTTGGCCAGATACAGCACTTCATCGACGGTCAACAGCGTGGAGGTTGGCACCGCTATGCAGCCCGCTTTCATCGCGCCCAAAAACGCGGTCGGGTAATCGATGCTGTTCGGTAGCCGGATCAGGACGCGATCCCCGGCCACTATGCCGCGCTTGCGCAGGAGTTGCGCAAATTGACTGGTCCGCCTGGCAAGTTCAGCGTAGGTAACGGTGACGGTGCCCAGCGTGTCGTCTTCGACAATCATCGCGAGGCGGTCTTCAACCTCGGTGCTGATATGCGCGTCTGTGCAGGCGACGCCGATGTTGAAAAATTCGGGGACATGCCAGCTCCAAGCGGGGAAAGGTGGGAAAGACTGGGCGCGTGCGTTCATGGTGTGGTATCTATATTTAATATTGAAACACTACTATTGGCGGGCAATTTCAGGTGTTTATGTTCTGGAGGCCGCGCCAGTGCTAGAGTTTGTGAATAAGCATAACGTTCACAGAATCATCCCGTACGGCCAGTTCTCCCGCACTACTTGTGCCGGCAGTTTCTGCAAAACGTCCATCGCAAATGCCGTATCTGTATCTGCCAGCGCGTGCAGCGCATGCGCACGCAGCAACGTTTGCAGCGCTTTACCAAACATCGGCGGATCGAGCATTTCGCCGTTGAATTTGATGGCGCCGCCAAGCAGCGCATCGGCCTCGATGGCCGCCTTCAGAATCGCACTCTTGGTTTTGATGTCAGTGGGCGAGGGCGTATAAGCCACCTTACAGGGGTGAATGTGCGAAGGGTGAATGACTTGTTTGCCGGTCATGCCCATCGCGGCTTCTTCGCAGGCGTGGCCGTAGACGACGCGGCTTTCTTCATCGCCGTGCAAATCGAGCCAGCGGCGCACATCATCCGGCTCGACAAAATTTTCCGGCATGGTCGATTGGCCGATCAGTGTCTCCACACCGCCGATCACGCCTTTACCCGCGATACGCGCCTCGAACAAAACCTGATTCATGAAGTACGCCAGCTCTTCCGTCCAGCGGCGTGGTGTGATCTGAATGCCCATCGCTTTTGAGAAATCGTGGATACCGAAAACGACGTGTTTGACGGTAGCGTATTGCATCAGATCGGGCGCAATTTTCAGCGACTTTGGATGCTCAATGATCGGCTGGATGGTGATGCGATGGTTCAGCCCGACGAGCACTGCAGAGAGATCGCGGATTTCCGGCGAACCGTAGGCTTCACCTGCTTTTGCCAGCATCACCGCATCGATGTGGTCAGACAAATCGCGCACCATTTTCAGATCTTTTTCGTACTCCTCAGTGCGGAATGGATTGATACGCACCGCGACCTGCACTTCTTTGCGCTTGGGCATCTTCGGCAGCTCGCGGCGCAACAATTCGCGCGACATTTCCTTTTGCCTGCAACCATCTTCCAGATCGAAGATCAGCGTGTGTGAGGTCGTGCCCCAGGCATGCTTCTTGAATCGTTGCGAGGCTTGTTCGAGATCCTCATAAAGACCAAGTGCAGGCGCATATTTGACCGGTGGGTAATAAATCTGGATGCCCGGCCAGTAATCGCCGAGCACGTCGGCGGAGGGCGCTAAGAGGCTATCGGGAAGGGCTTCGGCGGTGGCGTGTTTCATCGTTTCTCTCTTTCGACCGGAGTTCGTCAAATACAGCCTCAAATTACACGGAATGTTGCGCTGCGTCAACAAGTCTTATAAAAGACATAAGATATGTTTATGGACGCACTTTGCCGGACTGTAAGCTTTTGGTAAGGTGCAGGTGCTGTAATCACACCATGGCTACCAAAAAAGCCGCTGTGCCAGGAATTGGCACACCAGAATACGTCAACCGCAATGAGCCTGATACGAGGAGAAAAACATGTCGAGCATAGAATCGGTATCGCACGAGAAGCGTATTTTCAATCCACCGGCAGCGCTGGCAAGTCAGGCCAATATTTCCGGGATGCCGGCTTATCTTGCGCTGTGTGCCGAGGCGGAAAAAGACTACGCTGGTTTTTGGGGCCGGCTTGCGCGCGAAAATCTCGACTGGCACAAGCCATTTACCCAAGTACTCGATGAATCGAAGGCACCGTTTTTTCGCTGGTTCCACGATGGCCAATTGAACGCCTCCTACAACTGCCTCGACCGCAATCTCATCAACGGCAACGCCGAGAAGACTGCGATCATTTTCGAAGCGGATGACGGCGCGTCGACAAAAATCACCTACCGCGAACTGCACGGTCGTGTGTGCAAATTCGCCAATGCGCTAAAAGCGAAGGGCGTCAAAAAAGGTGATCGCGTCATCATCTACATGCCGATGACCATCGAAGGTGTGATCGCGATGCAGGCGTGCGCGCGCATCGGCGCGATACATTCCGTGGTGTTCGGTGGTTTTTCGGCAAAATCGGTGCACGAACGCGTTATCGATGCCGGTGCTGTCGCCTTGATTACCGCCGATGAGCAAATGCGC
>JANYFH010000417.1 GCA_025362705.1 Betaproteobacteria bacterium | reverse complement strand
TCGGCATGGCGTCGAGCTCACTCATCGTGGTGGCCAACTCGCTGCGCCTGGCGCGCGAACGAGTCTGAAATGGAAATCCTGATCCTGCTTATTCCATTGAGCGTGTTGGTGGCACTCGGCATCGGCGTGGTGTTCTGGTGGTCCGCCGAAAACGGCCAGTTCGATGACCTCGAGGGGCCAGGAAATCGCATTTTGATGGATAACGATCAACCACCGACAAATCCCGATTAGTGCGCGCGCTCGCGTTCACAAATAACTCCAGCACCGGCGGGCATCCCAGAGGATTTATGCCTTGAAGACCTCACCAAATGGCGATCTACACCATTTTATGCTGTGAATTCAACCATTTCTCCCTTCATTTGATCCAAATCAAAAAGCATTTTGCTTGTAATGCAAAGATACGCTGGTCGAATAAAAAAACTCCGCAAAGGAAGCTGAATATGCAGGCAGAAGCAACGACCTATAACTACAAGGTAGTCAGGCAATTCGCGATCATGACTGTCGTCTGGGGCATCGTCGGTATGCTGGTCGGCGTCATTATCGCCGCGCAACTGATCTGGCCGGATCTCACTTTCGGCATTCCGTGGCTTTCGTATGGGAGATTGCGACCGCTGCATACCAATGCTGTCGTCTTCGCGTTTGGCGGTAGCGGATTATTTGCCGCGTCTTACTATGTCGTGCAACGCACCTGCCAGGTACGGCTGTTCTCGGATGGTCTTGCGGCGTTTACGTTCTGGGGTTGGACGCTGGTCATTATTCTGGCTGCGATCACACTGCCGCTTGGTATCAACACCAGCAAAGAATATGCGGAACTGGAATGGCCGATCGACATCCTGATCGCGGTGGTGTGGGTCTCGTACGCAGTGGTTTTTTTCGGCACGCTCGTCAAGCGCAAAGTGCCGCACATCTACGTCGCCAACTGGTTCTTCGGTGCCTTCATTCTCACTGTAGCGCTCCTGCATATCGTCAATAGCGCCGAGATACCGGCGAGTTTCTGGAAATCCTATTCGGCCTACGCCGGCGTGCAGGACGCGATGGTGCAATGGTGGTACGGACACAACGCGGTTGGATTCTTTCTCACGGCGGGTTTCCTCGGCATCATGTACTACTTCGTGCCGAAGCAGGCCGGGCGACCGGTGTATTCATATCGCTTGTCGGTGGTGCATTTCTGGGCGCTGATTTTCACCTATATGTGGGCAGGTCCGCATCACCTTCACTACACCGCCCTGCCCGACTGGGCGCAATCGCTGGGCATGGTGTTCTCGCTGATCCTGCTGGCGCCGAGCTGGGGCGGCATGATCAACGGCATCATGACGCTCTCGGGCGCGTGGCATAAATTGCGTGACGACCCCGTACTCAAATTCCTCATCGTCTCACTATCGTTCTACGGCATGGCCACGTTCGAAGGCCCGATGATGTCGATCAAGACTGTAAACGCGCTGTCGCACTACACCGACTGGACTATCGGCCATGTGCATGCGGGCGCACTCGGGTGGGTCGCGTTCGTCACTATCGGCGCGATGTATTACCTGATTCCGCGGCTATGGGGTCGCGCCGAAATGTACAGTATTCGCCTGATTACCCTGCACTTCTGGATCGCCACTCTCGGTATCGTGTTGTATATCGCCTCGATGTGGATCGCGGGTGTGATGCAGGGCTTGATGTGGCGTGCAGTAAATAATGACGGCACACTCACCTACACCTTCGTCGAGAGCGTAAAAGCGAGCTATCCCTACTGGACCATTCGTCTCATCGGCGGCACGATGTTCTTCTCCGGCATGCTGATCATGGCCTACAACGTGTGGAAGACAGCGCGGATGGGAAAACCCTATGACGCGCCGATTCCCGCCGTCGATCAAAACCCGCATGGTGCTGTCGTGGGCAACCTTGCGCCGGCACACGGAGTCTGAACCATGAAATTCACACATGAAACAATCGAAAAAAATGTAGGCTGGCTGGTGGTGCTGGTCGTGCTGATTGTCAGTGTCGGCGGTCTGGTGGAAATCGTGCCGCTGTTCTTTCAAAAATCGCTGACCGAACCGGTGGCGGGACTAAAACCCTACACCGCGCTGCAACTGGCCGGACGCGACGTTTATCAGCGCGAGGGCTGCTACAACTGCCACTCGCAAATGATCCGCCCGTTCCGCGCCGAGACCGAGCGCTACGGTCACTATTCGGTCGCGGGCGAATTTGTCTATGACCATCCGTTCCAGTGGGGAAGCAAGCGCACGGGGCCGGATCTGCATCGCGTGGGCGGACGCTTTAGCGACGACTGGCATCGCCTGCATTTGCGCCAGCCGCGCGATCTGGTACCGGAATCAAATATGCCCGCCTATCCGTGGCTCGCCAAAACGCAACTCGATCCGAGTGAGCGCGCACCGCGCATGACGGCCCTTTCGCGGGTTGGCGTGCCGTACACAAAAGAAGAAATCGACAAGGCCGGCGACGATGTTAAAGGCAAGACCGAAGAAGACGCATTGGTCGCTTATCTGCAAGTACTCGGCACCGCATTGAAGAATGTGAAATGACCATGGACCTCAATGACCTTCGCACTCTCATCACCACGATTTCGTTTGTGGTATTCGCAGGAATTGTTTATTGGGCATACAGCAGTCACCAGCAAAAACGCTTCGATGAAGCCGCTAATCTGCCGTTCGCCGATGCTGAACTGCCAGACGAAATAGCTGCTGCCCGCGCTATCAAATCGAAGGACAACAATATGGGAAACAGCAGAGGGGCCCATTCATGAGCGATTTCACGTCAAACTTCTGGCATTGGTACGTCGCCATCATTTCACTCGTCAGCATCGTGGGCTGCGGCGTGCTGCTGTGGGTGCAAAGCAAGGCACGCGCGCCCAAAGGAAAAGCCGAACTGCACGGCCATGTCTGGGATGATGACCTCACGGAATACAACAATCCGATGCCGAGCTGGTGGATGTGGTTGTTCTATCTCACCATCGTCTTTGCGCTGGGTTACCTCGTTGTTTATCCGGGACTGGGCAATTTCGCCGGTACGTTCAAGTGGACCTCCGCCAACGAGTATGAGGCGGAGATGCAACAGGCCAACGCCCAGTACGCACCGCTGTTCGAAAAATATCTCAAGGTCGACATCGTAACGCTATCGAAAGATCGGGAAGCGAACGCAGTAGGACAGCGATTATTCCTGAACTCGTGCGCACAGTGCCACGGCTCGGATGCCGGCGGTGCCAAGGGCTTTCCCAACCTGCGCGACAAGGATTGGCTCTATGGCGGCGACCCGGCCACTATCGAAGCCAGCATCACCAATGGCCGCAACGGTGTCATGCCGGCGCTGGGCGCAGCCATTGGCGGCGAGCAGGGCGTGAAAGAAATGGCGGAGTACGTGCGTTCGCTGTCGGGGCTGAAACACGATGCGGCCATGGCAGCAGCGGCAAAGCCAAAGTTCGCCATTTGCGGTGCCTGCCATGGCGCGGACGGCAAAGGCAATCAGCAGGTGGGCGCACCCAATCTCACCGACGACATCTGGCTATACAGCAGTGCTGCGGAAGAAATCGCCAATACCATCACAAACGGGCGCGGCACCAACCAGCTCGTGCCAGGGCAAAGCGCAATGCCTGCGCACAAAGACAAACTCGAGCCCGCCAAAATACGCCTGTTGGCCGCCTACGTGTATAGCCTCGGCGGCGGGATGCCAGCGGTAGCAGCGGCGGAAGCGCCTCCTGCTACAGCGCCGCCAAAGTGACTTTCTGCATTTGATGGCCAGGACCTCCAACGTTATTCCCATCATCCCTGCTCCTGACGCCGCCGGTGATCAGGAGCAGGCGCTTTTTGAGGTCCGCAAAAAAATCTATCCGCGTGCGGTCAGTGGATGGTTTGCGAAATGGCGCTGGACCCTAGTTTGGATTACGCAGTTGGTGTTCTATGTTTCGCCGTGGCTGTCCTGGAATGGCAGGCAAGCGGTGCTGTTCGATCTTGGCGCGCGCAAGTTTTATATTTTCGGCATTGTCTTCTGGCCGCAGGACTTTATTTATCTCACCATCCTGTTGCTGATCTCGGCGTATTCCTTGTTCCTGTTCACCGCCGTGGCGGGAAGGCTGTGGTGTGGCTACGCATGCCCGCAAACGGTGTACACGGAAATTTTCCTTTGGGTAGAGCGAAAAATCGAAGGTGACCGCAGCGCGCAAATGCGTCTCGACACCGTTGAACTATCGGCACGCAAGGTCGCATTGAAATCGGCCAAACATGCGGTGTGGATCGCGTTGTCGCTATGGACAGGATTTACCTTCGTCGGTTACTTCACGGCAATTCACGACCTGGGTCGCGAAATAATTTCGTGGTCGCTGGGTCCGTGGGAAACGTTCTGGCTGTTTTTCTACGGCCTCGCCACCTACGGCAATGCCGGCTGGCTGCGCGAACAAGTGTGCAAATACATGTGTCCCTATGCGCGCTTCCAGAGCGTGATGTTTGATCGCGATACATTGGTCGTGGCGTACGATGAAGAGCGCGGCGAGCCGCGTGGTTCGCGTTCAAAAAAAGCCGACACGAAAGCGCTGGGATTGGGCGCATGTGTGGATTGTGAAATCTGCGTGCAAGTGTGCCCAACCGGCATCGACATTCGCCACGGCCTGCAGTACGAATGCATCGGCTGCACCGCCTGTATCGATGGCTGCAATCAGGTGATGGACAGGATGGGCTATGCGCCCGGCCTGATCCGCTATGCGTCGCTTAACGGCGTAAGCCAGCACCTGGGGTGGAAGGAAATGATCAGGCGCGTATTCCGGCCACGCGTATTGGTCTACTCTACGGTGCTCTGGACGATCATCATTGCGACCGGCATCAGTCTTTACCTTCGTGTGCCGGTCAAGGTTGATGTGATTCGTGATCGCTCGGCGCTCGCGCGCGAAGTGGCGGGCGGCTTGATCGAAAACGTGTATCGGTTGCAGATCATGAATACGCAGGAAACGCCGCGCACACTTGGCATAACAGCAACCGGCATCGATGATCTTAAAGTGGGTGGCGTTACTTTGCCGGTCCAGATCGGTCCTGCTTCGACGCAGATGTTCACGCTGAACTTGCGCGCACCCGCCGAGAGCGCACAAAAGGGTTCCACCCGTATCGAGTTTCACATCGTGCCGATAGGTCCTGACGGCAAGGCCAATCCGGAAGAGTTTTCGCTGCACGAGAAATCCATCTTTTTCAAATACTGAGGATCGAACATGAACGTCGCCAATTCCGCAACGCCTAACCCCTGGTATCGTCAACGCTGGCCGTGGCTGCTGATGGCGGGACCCGCCATCGTTGTCGTCGCCGGATTTGTCACGCTCGGCCTGGCGATCCAAAGTTCCGACGGCCTGGTCGCCGACGATTACTATACGCAGGGCAAAGCGATCAACATGATGCTTACCCGCGATGCGCGCGCCCGCGAGCTGGACTATCGGGCACACCTCGACATGACCAAGGAAGGCCGTGTATCGCTACACTTTGTCGCTGCCGCACCAAACGTAAATAGCTTGCGGCTTACGCTTCAACACCCAACGCGTGCCGGATTCGATCGCGAAATCCTGCTCGCGCGCGCGGCCGATGCCAGTTACACCGCAGCCATGCCACCTATCGACGCATCGCGCTGGAGCCTGACACTGGAAGACGAGGCGCGAACCTGGCGTCTGACCGGCGACTGGCGCGCAGGCGAGAACAGCGTCCAGTTCGGCGGCACCCGCTGAGCAGAGTTACGCAAGGATGACAAATGGCTAAATACTTGATGTGGGTGCTGTGGCCGTCGTTCATTGCCGCAGGCTTGGGCGTGGGAATCATTTTCACGCTCATCGACCCGACCGAGCTCGTGATCCTCGGTTATCCGGTGCATGCGAGCCGCATGGCGTTGTACACGCTGGGATTTTTCATCCTCTGGGCGATCTGCGCGGTGGCGAGTGCCTTGAGTTGTTTTTTGCAGGCGACATCGCATCTGGACAACGCTAATCGCGGCGAAAGTTCGGAATAGTATCGGACGACAAAAAAGCGTTGTCAGGTCATCCCGAGTTGCGCACGCAATCTCTTTGTCAGCTTGCATGCGACAAGTTCATACGACCGCTTAATCAACGCCTTCAGTTCTGCGTCGTTGATTTTTTCAAGTCGATCACCTGCACCCATTTCGCACGTGCCATGTACGGTGCGGGAATGAAACCTGCGCGATCCGTGAACGACAAAAACAAATCGTCATCGACCTTGAACGAGACGTTTGATTGCTTCTGCAGATCAACACACGCGACGCAGAACATTTTGCCGCCGATTGAATAGACCTGGTCTGCGCCCCACTTGATGTCGCCGGTGGCGTGCGGAAGTGCGGCGCAGAATTTCTTGATGGCAGATACGTTCATGCGCCCTCTGAAAAAAACAAAACTCAAGCATTGGCGGGCATCTCAGGCCGAAAACACCTGAAACGCCGCACCAGCGCTAGTTCTTGGCCTTGGCCTTATCAACCACCTGATAAAACACTTCACCCTGCTTGATCATCCCGAGCTCGACGCGCGCACGTTCTTCCACCGCATCGATACCCTGCTTCAGGTCACGCACCTCTGCATCCAGCCCGGCATTGCGCGCGGCCAATTGCAGATTCTTTTCTTTTTGCTGATCAACCTTGGTGGAGAACTCCCACACGCGCAGCCAACTGCCTTTGCCCATCCACAGCGGATACTGGATGGCGAAGATGAGGCTGACAAGTGCGTAGCTGAGATATTTCACGTCGTGGCTAAACCCTTAGCGGATGCTGTAAAACGCCGATTTGCCCGCGTAGCTGGCCGCGTCACCCAGTTCTTCTTCGATGCGCAGCAGCTGATTGTATTTCGCCATCCGATCCGAACGCGACGCTGATCCGGTCTTGATCTGCAGTGCATTGGTGGCTACGGCGATATCGGCGATGGTCGTATCTTCGGTTTCGCCGGAGCGATGCGAAATTACGGTGGTGTAGTTGGCGCGCTTGGCCATCTCAATGGCGGCGAATGTTTCGGAGAGCGTGCCGATTTGATTGACTTTAATGAGGATCGAATTGGCGATGCCTTTGCTGATGCCTTCGCGCAGTATCTTGGTGTTGGTCACGAACAGATCGTCGCCGACCAGTTGAACTTTCTTGGCAAGCTTTTCGGTCAGAATCGCCCAGCCATCCCAATCATCTTCGGCCATTGCATCTTCGATGGAAATAATCGGATATTTGTCGCACCAGGTCGCCAGCAAATCGGTGAACTGCGCCGAGCTGAACGCAAGTTTTTCTGCTTCAAAGCGATACTTACCCTCTTTCCTGAATTCGCTGGCGGCGCAATCGAGGCCAATCAGAATATCTTCACCAGCCACGTAGCCCGCTTCATCAATCGCTTTCATGATGTACTTCAAAGCCGCTTCGTTGTTGGCCAGATTGGGCGCGAAACCGCCTTCGTCGCCAACGTTGGTGTTGTGCTTTTCTGCATGCAGGATTTTTTTCAGCGTATGAAAAACTTCCACGCCCGCGCGCAGCGCTTCGCGAAACGTCGGCAGGCCGGCGGGAATTATCATGAACTCCTGCAGGTCGAGGACATTGTCAGCGTGCGCGCCGCCGTTGATCACGTTCATCATCGGCACCGGCATTTGCATCGGTGCGGCACCACCAAGATAACGATACAACGAAAGGCCCGACTCATCGGCTGCCGCCTTGGCGCATGCCATCGATACGGCGAGAATCGAATTCGCGCCCAGGCGTGATTTGCTATCAGTGCCATCGAGCTCGATCATGGTTTTATCGATGAACGCCTGCTCGCTTGCGTCGAGGCCGATCACGGCTTCGCAAATTTCGGTGTTGATGTGTTCGCAGGCTTTCAACACGCCCTTGCCCATATAGCGGTGCGCATCCTTGTCACGCAGCTCGATGGCTTCGCGCGAACCCGTGGATGCGCCGGAGGGCACGGCCGCGCGACCGATGACGCCTGATTCAAGCAACACATCCGCTTCAACGGTGGGATTGCCGCGTGAATCCAGAATTTCGCGGGCGACGATATCAACAATGGCGGTCATACACTTCCTTCCTTTTCGATTACCAGAATTCTTGCTTCGCCTTGTGGATGCGCAACGTGCTCGCATCCGACGTGCGCGTGGAATATATCTCCGGCTTCCAGGCGGATGCTACGCTCGTTGCCGTTCTCGCGAACTTTCATTTCGACAACGCCATCCAGCACCGCGAATACTTCTTCACCGTCGTTGACGTGCCATTTGTAAGGCTGGTCAGTCCAGTGCAATCGCGTGGTCACTCCCCCAAAATTGGCGATGTCGGTGGCACCCCAGGCGCGTTCGGCAGTGAACTCGCGGGCACGCACGACTTTCATGTGGGCATCCATTCGCTTTCGGCAAAGGCATTTTTCTTGACCAGGGTATCCAATTCCTTGAGCGTCTCCAGCAGCGCGCGCATGTTGGCCAGCGGCCAGGCATTGGGGCCGTCGGAGAGGGCCTTCGAAGGATCGGGATGCGTTTCCATGAACACGCCCGAGACTCCGACCGCGACTGCGGCGCGGGCCAGCACCGGTACGAATTCACGTTGCCCACCGGATGTGGTGCCCTGCCCGCCGGGCAACTGCACCGAATGCGTGGCGTCGAACACCACCGGACAATTGCTTTCGCGCATGATCGCAAGCGAGCGCATATCCGAAACCAGATTGTTGTAGCCAAACGAAACGCCGCGCTCACACACCATAATGTTATCGGCGCCGC
This sequence comes from Betaproteobacteria bacterium, assembly GCA_025362705.1. Lineage (GTDB taxonomy): Bacteria > Pseudomonadota > Gammaproteobacteria > Burkholderiales > Usitatibacteraceae > UKL13-2. Next base: position 1,489 of record JANYFH010000417.1, on the reverse strand, counting down.
TGGCTTCGCGTGCTTTATCGACGACATTTTTCATGTCACCCGGCGCCAGAAACTGGCCCTTCTTGATATTCACCGGCTTTCCACAGCGCGCGACGGCGTGAATAAAATCGGTCTGGCGACAGAGGAAGGCGGGCGTTTGCAAAACATCAACGACACTGGCGACAGTTGCGACTTCGCCTTCGGTATGCACATCGGTGAGCACGGACACATTCAGTTGTGTTTTCACTTCCGCCAGAATACGCAAACCTTCGTCCATGCCGGGGCCACGGAATGACTTTCCGGAACTGCGGTTGGCTTTGTCGTAGCTCGATTTGAAAATGAACGGAATGCCGAGATCAGCAGTGATTTCTTTCAGCTTACCGGCGACATCGATCTGCAATTGCAGCGACTCGACGACGCATGGGCCTGCGATGAGAAAAAATGGTTTGTCGATGCCAGCATCGAATCCGCAAAGCCTCACGCGCTTGCTTTCGTACCTTGCACCACACGCAATCCCGCTTCGCCATGAATCTGTTTATGCTGCTCCAGCCCTGCTTTCACAAACGAGATAAACAGTGGATGGCCGTCGCGCGGTGTTGAGGTGAACTCCGGGTGGAACTGGCAACCGTAGAACCACGGATGCGCGTGCTTTACCGCATCGAGCTCGACCATCTCGGTCAGCGATTCCGAATTGGTGCGCGCGGAAACCACCATGCCCGCTGCTTCGAGTCGCGGCACGTAATGGTTATTGACTTCATAGCGATGGCGGTGACGCTCACTCACCGTTGTACTCTGGTAGATACGGAAGGCAAGCGTATCGGGTCGCACGGTGCAAGGCTGTGACCCCAGGCGCATGGTGCCGCCGAGGTTGGAACTTGCGTCACGTTTTTCAACCACACCGTCGTGGTTCTGCCATTCAGTAATGAGGGCTACTACCGGGTGCGGTGTTTCAGCATCAAATTCGGTAGAGTTTGCATTCGCGAGGCCGACAACGTTGCGCGCAAATTCAATCGTCGCGATCTGCATGCCCAGGCAAATACCGAGATACGGAATCTTGTTTTCGCGTGCGAATTTGACGGCAGCAATCTTGCCCTCAGTTCCGCGCTTGCCGAAACCACCGGGTACCAGAATGGCATCCATGTTTGCGAGAGCGGCAACACCATCCTTCTCGATCTGCTCGGAATCGAGGTAATGAATATTGACCTTCGTGCGGGTATGTATTCCCGCGTGTATGAGCGCTTCGGAAAGCGATTTGTAGGAATCCGTCAGGTCGACGTATTTACCAACCATCGCCAGATCGATCTGGTGTTCCGGATTCTCCAGGGCATCGACAATGTTGTCCCACAGTGTGAGATCGGCGGGCTTCGGTGTGAGATGCAGTTTGCGGCAGACGATCTCGTCCAGCCCCTGCTTGTGCAGCATTTTCGGGATCTTGTAAATCGAGGTCGCGTCGTAACAGGAAATCACAGAGCCCATATCAACATTGGTGAATAGCGCGATCTTCTTGCGA
>JANYFH010000398.1 GCA_025362705.1 Betaproteobacteria bacterium | reverse complement strand
ACTGTGGGGTCGGTCTGCAAACGCATCGGAATCCTGAGCCGGTTGGTGAACACGGCGCCAATCAAAGGACGCTCTTCAGCCTTGCCAGTTTCCTTCTCGATGATCGACGCCATGATCAGCGCATCGTACGAACTTTTGTAGGGCAACCCGGCATCACGCTGCGCCCAGGCCTCATTAAGTTTCTGCTGCATCATCCGATAACTTTTCCTGAGCAGATCAAGATCGGTGGTTCCAGCAGAAAATTGATAGGTGTCGGGAAAAAACAACCCCTCAGGATTGCCCTCAACGGCGCCAATACGTTTTAGCACATCGGCATTCGAAAGCCCTTTCAGGGTGATTTTGAGCACACTGTTATTGTCGAGTTGCTCGCGCATTTCGGCAAAGGTGATGCCTTCTACAAACGTGAGTGCGACCGTTACTACATCACCTGCATTGAGTTTTTGCAGCAAAGCCAGTGGCGTAGTTGATGCCGTCAAACGGTAAGTCCCGGCATGGATACCCGTTGCCTGATTCATTGCACGCCCCAGGACCCAAAAACTTTGCGCTTCGGGCAGCAAGTTGGCGTCTGCCAGTTGCCTTGCGAGACTCTTGAGTGATGTCCCCGGCTTCACCGTGAATTCGAACGGTGTTTGCGGCAAGGGCATTGCGTTGTTTGCGTAGAAATAGAACCAGCCACCAGCGGCAAGCGCGCCGGCCAGGGTCAATCCGAACAGGGTGAGCAGAAGTCGTTTCATGGTTGCAGAAACGCCGAATTCCACGCGGGGGAATTCGGGCTAAACAAATTTCTTGATGACCAGCGTACCGTTGGTGCCACCAAATCCGAAGGAATTGGAAAGCGCCACATCGATCTTCATTTCGCGTGCGGTGTTGGCGCAATAGTCAAGATCGCACTCTGGATCCTGATTGAAAATGTTGATGGTGGGCGGTGAAATTTGATGATGGATAGCAAGCGTCGTGAAAACCGCTTCAATGCCACCCGCAGCACCGAGCAAATGACCAGTCATCGACTTGGTCGAATTGACGACCATCTTGTACGCGTGTTCACCAAACACCGCTTTCATGGCGTCAGTTTCATTTTTGTCGCCCAACGGCGTAGAGGTGCCGTGGGCGTTGATGTAATCCACCTGGTCGGCATTCACGCCGCCATTTTTCAGCGCGTTCAGCATCCCGCGCCGCGGGCCATCCATGCTCGGTGCGGTAATGTGATGTGCATCGGCACTCATGCCCATGCCAGCCAACTCGCCGTAGATGCGTGCGCCGCGTGCGGTGGCGTGCTCTAGCGACTCGAGCACAAGAATACCGGCGCCCTCGCCAAGCACAAAGCCATCACGATCCCTGTCCCATGGCCGGCTCGCCGTTTCAGGCGAATCGTTGCGCTCGGAAAGTGCCTTTACGGCGCAAAAACCGGCCATGCCGGCAAGGCACACCGTGGCCTCCGATCCACCTGCGATCATGACGTCGGCATCACCGTATTCAATAAAACGCGCGGCGTCGCCGATGCAATGCGTGGAGGTGCTACAGGCCGACACCATCGACACGTTCGGACCCTTGAAGCCGTACAGGATCGAAATCATGCCTGCGACCATATTCACGATCGAGCCAGGCACGAAAAATGGCGACACCCGGCGCGGTCCCTTGGCAATCATTTCGCGAATATTGTCTTCGATCATCGGTAACCCACCGATACCGGACCCTACATTCACGCCGATGCGCTCAGCGTTTTGTTCCGTCACTTCAAGGCCCGCATCGTCCAATGCCATCTTGGTCGCGGCCAGTCCGAAATGGATGAACGTATCCATACGCCTGACTTCTTTGGGCGACATCCAGTCTGCGGCGTTGAAATTTTTTACTTCGCCGGCAATGCGGGTGGGCAACACGTTCGCATCAAAATGCGTGATAGGACCAATCCCGCCACGTCCGTTGATCGTGTTGTCCCATGCTGTCGCGATACCGTTACCCACCGGCGAGACAATACCAAGACCCGTGATGACGACACGTCGTTTTGACATGTATTTAAAGGATGAGTTTGGGAAAACGGCGGGCCAACAGCAAAGTCAACACAAGTTCAGTGACCATATTGAAAGCCCGGGCAGGACAAATTATTTCTTCAAATTTGCGTTGATGAAGTCAATTGCCTGCTGCACATTGGTAATCTTTTCAGCAGCCTCATCAGGAATTTCGGTCTCGAATTCTTCTTCGAGCGCCATGACGAGCTCGACGTTATCGAGCGAATCCGCACCGAGATCTTCGACGAACGAGGACTCGTTCTTGATGTCGGCCTCGGCAACGCCAAGTTGTTCCGCCACGATTTTTCTGACGCGAGCTTCGATATTATCCATTTGTTGCTTCCTCCCACAGGGGTGTGAAATTAAACTGCACTATTTT
>JANYFH010000397.1 GCA_025362705.1 Betaproteobacteria bacterium | reverse complement strand
CGGCCAGAACAAGGTATGGAAATAAACAATGTCCTTGCCAATGAAGTGATACTGCTCGACCTCGTCATCGGCCATGAAGTCGTCGAACGAACGCTTTTCGCCGTTGGCCTTCGCTTTGCCGGATTCGAAATACGCCTTCAGACTGGCCAGATAGCCCACTGGCGCATCGAGCCAGACATAAAAATACTTGCCCGGCGCATCGGGAATCTCGATGCCGAAGTAGGGTGCATCGCGGGAAATATCCCAGTCGTTGAGATTCTTGCCACCGTCGCCTAGCCACTCGGCAAGCTTGTTGACGACTTCGGTTTGCAGCGGCGTTTGCTTCGTCCATTCCTGCAGGAACTGCACGCATTTCTTGTCCGAGAGCTTAAAGAAGAAATGCTCGGATTTTTTCAGGACAGGTTTGGCGCCGGTAAGAGTTGAATAGGGATTCTTCAGATCGGTGGGCGCATAGACTGCACCACAGTTTTCGCACGAGTCGCCGTACTGATCCTTCGTCGCACACTTCGGGCATTCACCCTTGATGTAGCGATCCGGCAGGAACATGCCCTTCACCGGGTCGAAAAACTGCTCGACTTCCTTGGTCGTGATGAGCTTTGCAGATTTCAGCTTTTTATAGATGTCTTGCGACAAGGCGACGTTTTCCGGCGAATGCGTCGAATGCCAGTGGTCGTAGCTCATCAGGAAATTGCGCCAGTCGGTATCGTGCTCTGCACCGACACGCGCGATCAGCGCTTCTGGGCTGATACCTTCGGCTTCCGCGCGCAGCATGATAGGCGCGCCATGCGTATCACCGGCGCATACGAAGTGCACTTCGTGGCCTTGCATGCGCTGGAATCGCACCCAGATGTCGCCGTAGAGCTGATCGACGATGTGCCCAATATGCAGCGGGCCGTTAGCGTAGGGGAGTGCGGTTGTGACGAATATTTTTCGAGGCATCAATAACTTCTAGTGTGCGGTGTTCGCTGATTCGAGTGTTTTTTCTTGCGGACAATTGTACCAAGACCCATATCAATTTGATATACGGTTCACCATCGCGATCAGCTAAAATTGCGCATTCCGTTTCAACTCTTCGCCGCAAGTTTTCAAGTCAAATCGAAAGCATCCAATGGGCATCACCAACGAACAAATCCAGAACGCGCTCCGCGAATTGATCGACCCGGTCACCAATGAAAATTTTGTCGATGGCAAATCAGCCAGGAACATCAAGGTTGAAGGTGGCGACGTGTCATTGGAGATCGTGCTCGGCTACCCGGGCAAAAGCGTGACGGAAGGCATTCGCAAGCAGGTGATCGCACGCCTGAAAAAAATCGAAGGCGTGCAAAACGTGTCGGTCAATGTCTATTCGAAAATCGTTTCACACTCCGCGCAGCGCGGCGTCAAACTGGTGCCTGGAATCAAAAATATTATCGCCGTTGCATCGGGTAAAGGCGGTGTGGGGAAAAGCACGACGGCCGTGAATCTGGCGTTGGCGCTGGCCGCTGAAGGCGCGAGTGTCGGCATGCTCGACGCAGACATCTATGGCCCATCGCAGCCGATGATGCTGGGCATTACTGGCCGACCGGCGTCAAAGGATGGCAAGACCATGGAGCCGATGGAAGGTCACGGTATTCAGGCGATCAGCGTGGGTTTTCTCATCGACCCGGAAACGCCGATGGTGTGGCGCGGCCCAATGGTCACGCAGGCGCTCGAACAATTACTCAATGAAACCAATTGGCACGATCTCGATTATCTGATTGTTGATCTGCCACCAGGTACCGGCGACATTCAGCTCACGCTGGCGCAGAAAGTGCCAGTGACCGGTGCCGTTATCGTCACGACACCACAGGATATCGCCCTGCTCGATGCAAGGAAGGGCCTGAAGATGTTTGAAAAGGTCGGCGTGCCCATCATTGGCATCGTCGAAAATATGGCCATGCATGTGTGCACAAATTGCGGGCACATGGAGCATATTTTTGGTGTAGGCGGCGGCGACAGGATGGCAAAAGACTACAACATCGATTTGCTGGGCTCATTGCCGCTGGACATCAAGATTCGCGAGATGGCCGATAGCGGCAAGCCTAC
>JANYFH010000357.1 GCA_025362705.1 Betaproteobacteria bacterium | reverse complement strand
AGTGAATCGCTTTGCGGCTGTGTTGAAAACGCTGGGCGTGGGCAAGGGCGACCGCGTTTTGATCTACATGCCGATGATCCCCGAGGCCGTGTTTGCGATGCTTGCCACGGTAAGAATTGGTGCGATTCACTCGGTCGTGTTTGGCGGCTTCGCGGCGGCTTCATTGGCTGCGCGCATCGACGATGCCCAGCCGAAAGTCATGATTACGGCCGACGCCGGTTCGCGCATGGGCAAAGTCATTGCCTTGAAACCGCTGACCGACGAATCAATCAAACTGGCACAACATCCGCCGAAGCATGTCGTGATCGTCAACCGTGGCCTCGACAGAGCGATGAGCACGATTCCCGGTCGCGACATGGATTACGGTGTGCTGCGCAGCAAGCACATGAACGCTGTCGTGCCCTGCGAGTGGGTGGAATCATCGCATCCGAGTTACATCCTTTACACCAGCGGCACTACTGGAAAACCCAAGGGCGTGCAGCGTGATACTGGTGGTTATGCCGTGGCACTCGCCGCGTCAATGCCGCATATTTTTGCCACGCACGCGAGCCAGGTTTATTTTTGTACTTCCGATATCGGCTGGGTGGTTGGGCACTCCTACATCATCTATGGCCCGCTCATCAATGGCAGCACCACGATCATGTACGACGGTCTGCCGATTCGCCCCGATGCCGGTGTGTGGTGGAATATCGTTGAGCAGTACAAGGTTTCGGTGATGTTTTCGTCGCCAACGGCGATTCGTGTATTGAAAAAACAGGATCCGGCATTTCTCACCAAGTACGATGTGTCATCGCTGCGATATCTGTTCCTTGCCGGCGAACCGCTTGACCAACCGACTTCGGACTGGATCGAAAAAGGTATTGGCGTCAAGGTTATCGACAATTACTGGCAGACCGAAACCGGCTGGCCAATTCTCTCGGCCGAGCCCGGTATCGAAGAGACACCGAGGAAACTCGGCTCACCAAGCTTTGCATCCTATGGCTACAAAGTGAAACTCAAACACGAGGAAACCGGCAAACAGGTAGGTGCTACAGAAAAAGGCGTGCTGTGCATTGTGCCGCCCTTGCCGCCGGGCTGCATGAGCACTATCTGGGGCGACGATGCGCGTTTCGTCAAAACTTATTTCACGACGTTCAGGGACGAGCAGGTTTACAACACGTTCGATTGGGCGACCTGCGATGAGGATGGCTACTACTTCATCATGGGTCGAACGGACGACGTGATCAACGTTGCCGGCCACCGCCTCGGCACGCGCGAGATCGAAGAAGCCGTACAGAGTCACGCCAATATCACGGAAGTCGCTGTGGTGGGTGTTGCGGATCAATTGAAGGGCCAGGTGCCAGTCGCGTTTGCAGTAGTGAAAGATACCAGCAGGATCGCCACGCCGGAACTTGCTGCTGTGCATGAGAAAGAAGTCATGGCGATGGTCGACAAGGAACTCGGCGCGATCGGCCGACCGGCGCGCGTGTATTTTGTGACGGGGCTGCCGAAAACGCGCTCAGGAAAATTGCTGCGTCGCGCAATTCAGGCGCTATGTGAGGGCCGCGATCCCGGCGACTTGACGACGATGGAGGATCCGGCGGCGCTGGAGCAATTGAAGGCGGCGCTAGTGAAGTAATCCTTCAGATCGTCAAACTCTAGTACAGGCGTTCATTTTGGCGTTGTTTCGGCCTGTGGATCGCGCCAATGTTAGAATTTTATGAATCGCCGCCAGGGAACGCCGAAGCACTGCCGCACTACCAGAGCTTCCACCATGCCTTGTCGTTGGTCGAAGTTTTCGAGATCATGGTGTTGTTAGGGAAATTCTTTTCGAGCACGCGGCGTGACGTATTCGCCAGATCTGGCATGCCCATTTGCTCGTACGCCTGTACCGAAATCACGAGCGCCTCTTCGTTGGCTGGTGCTTGCGGGTAACGCTGGAACACGGTTTGCGCGCGATTGGCGGCTGCAAGGGGCGCCCCGCGACTCAAGTAGTAGCGCGCGACCGCCACATCGTTTTTGGCCAATGCATTGACAAGGTAGGCCATACGGACACGCGAATCATCGGTGTACCGGCTTTCCGGAAAAC
>JANYFH010000355.1 GCA_025362705.1 Betaproteobacteria bacterium | reverse complement strand
GTTCAATTGATCCGGCGATTAAATATGTTGAAAATTCTCTCTAACGTCGTCGTTCCCGCGAAGGCGGGAATCCAGTGGCGTACGTCGAGAAGTCACTGGATCCCCGCCTTCGCGGGGACGACGATTCAACATAGTTAACCGCCGAGTCCAAAGCATGAATTCAGGTGCGCATCGCTCTAAGCAAAATTGCACCGGGAATCCAGCATCGCAAAATTGCCCGCGCAACTTGAAATTTCGCTGCGTACTCTGCTACAGTTCGATTTCGGGAACGCAGGCTCCCGTTGCCCGATGCGGTTTACGCATCGAGCCAAGACGGTGTCCCGTCCAAGTCTGGAAACCTTCAATCAAAAGGATCCTCATGGACACCGCAATCGCAAACCCTATTTCAATTTCTTCGCTGCACGCTTCACACGGCAGTGCTGCTGCGCCGTTGGTGATTGATGTACGCCGCGCACCGGCATTCATAGCTGACAACACCATGTTGGCGGGTGCCGCCTGGCGTGACCCTTTCGCGACTGAGGAATGGATCAAGTTTCTGCCACGCGAGCGCAATATCGTCGTTTATTGCGTACATGGCCACGAGATCAGCAAAAATGCCTGCACTGCGCTGCGCGAAGCCGGCCTGAAAGCGCATTACCTTGTCGGTGGCATCGAGGCGTGGAAGGAACATGGTGCGGCAACCATCAAGAAGCAGCCCGCGCTTTCCATCCCTTCGGCGATCAACCAGCCATCCAAATGGATAACACGTGAACGACCGAAGATCGACCGCATTGCCTGCCCGTGGCTGATTCGCCGCTTCATTGATCCGCTCGCGGAATTTCTTTATGTTCCTGCATCGCAGGTTGTGAGCGCAGCGAAATCACTCTCTGCAACACCTTACGATGTGCCCGATGTGCAGTTCTCGCATCGCGGTGAGAAATGCAGCTTCGACGCGTTCATTCGCGATTTCGAAATCAACGACCCGGCGTTGAGCGAGCTTGCCGCGATTGTTCGCGGCGCCGATACTGGCAGGCTCGAACTGACACCACAATCGCCGGGGCTGCTTGCGATTTCATTAGGACTTTCTGCGCTATATCCGAATGACCATGAAATACTCGAACACGGCATGACCATCTACGATGCGCTCTACGCCTGGCTGAAAGGTGCGTGCGCTGAAGGTCACAACGCCGACCTGTTCAAAAAATCATGAGCGCGTCCCCGCAGGTTTCATTTCACGATGCACTGCGATTCTGGCTCAAGCTCGGTTTCATCAGTTTCGGCGGGCCCGCTGGCCAGATCGCAATCATGCACCGTGAGCTGGTTGAGCAAAAACGCTGGATTTCGGAACGTCGTTTTCTGCATGCCCTCAACTATTGCATGGTGCTGCCGGGACCGGAGGCGCAGCAGCTTGCCACTTATATCGGCTGGCTGATGCACGGCACCTGGGGCGGCATTGTTGCGGGCGCATTGTTCGTGTTGCCTTCACTCGGCATTCTGATCGCGCTCTCGTGGATCTATATCGCCTTCGGTACCGTGCCTCTGATTTCAGGCATTCTCTACGGCATCAAGCCAGCGGTGACAGCAATCGTACTTGCCGCCGCGTGGCGCATCGGTGGAAAGACGCTCAAAAACGTGTGGCTTTGGGCGATTGCGGTGGCCGCGTTTGTGGCAATTTTTTTCAGTAACATTCCGTTCCCTGCGATTATCCTTGGTGCCGGCGTTATCGGTGCCATCGGTGGCAGGATTGCGCCCGCGAAATTTATCGTTGGCGGTGGACATGCCAGTGCTAGTGCTGGCACGACCGAAGCCATCATCGGCGATAAAGTGCCAACACCACCGCATGCGATATTTCGACTCTCACGCCTGCTGTTGTATATGGCAATTGGTGCGGGCTTGTGGGTGATCGCGATGGCACTGCTGGCTGCACACAGTGGCATCGATGGCACGCTGGCGCAGATGGGCTGGTTCTTTACCAAGGCCGCGTTACTCACATTTGGCGGCGCCTACGCGGTGCTACCGTATGTGTATCAGGGCGCGGTGGAAAATTTCCACTGGCTCACTGCACAACAGATGATCGATGGCCTGGCACTAGGCGAGACCACACCGGGCCCACTGATCATGGTGGTCGCGTTCGTTGGTTTTGTGGGTGGCTGGACAAAAGCAGT
>JANYFH010000359.1 GCA_025362705.1 Betaproteobacteria bacterium | reverse complement strand
CTGCGCCCAAATTTCACGACCGTAATTTGTTGCGAGCAGTTCGGGCGCGAATCGGCCGAAATAATTGCGCAAGTTAGTCACATCGCGCTCAAGCATTGCCTGCGCATGGTTGTTACCCGCCGCATCGACGGCTTGTGGCAGATCGATAATGACCGGACCATCGCCACTTACGAGGATATTGAATTCGCTCAGATCGCCATGAATCACGCCGGCACAAAGCATGCGCACCACCTCAAGTATGAGCGCCTGATGATATTTGATGGCAATTTCCGCTGTGAACTCGACATCATTCAGCCTCGGTGCGGCATTGCCGTCAGCATCCGTGACTAATTCCATCAGCAACACGCCTTCATGGAAATTGTACGGCTTGGGCACCCGCACACCTGCCGCTGCCAGGCGATATAAGGCATCGACCTCGGCGTTCTGCCATGCGGCTTCCTGTGACTCACGTCCAAAGCGCGAACCCTTGGCCATTGCGCGCGCTTGGCGGGTGTTCTTGGTCTTGCGATTTTCGGTGTAATCGACCGCCTGACGAAAAGCGCGCTTGTTGGCCTCTTTGTAGACCTTCGCACAACGCGTTTCTTCGCCGCATACAACCACGAACACCATAGCCTCTTTGCCGCTCATGAGTTGACGTACCACGCCGTCAATCAGGCCATCTTCGAGCAGCGGTTGCAGCCGTTTTGGTATTTTCATTGCGACAGTTTAAGGGGAATTTCGCTGTTTTCAATCAAATTACACTGTCACTCGCGTAAACTACGTCCCGGCGCAGCTTTTGTAGTTGTGCCCCTGATTTACCCCGATATTTTTCTTCACCTCGCAAGGCTGTAAATACCATGGCTCAGTACGTTTACACGATGAATCGCGTGGGCAAGATCGTTCCGCCCAAACGCCAGATTCTCAAGAATATTTCCCTGTCTTTTTTCCCGGGCGCCAAGATCGGCGTGCTCGGTGTAAATGGTTCCGGCAAGTCGACGCTGCTCAAAATTATGGCTGGTCTCGACGAAGAGATTGAAGGCGAAGCCGTGCCGATGCCCGGCATCAAGATTGGCTATCTGCCGCAGGAGCCACAATTGAATCCCGACCAGACGGTGCGGCAATCGGTCGAGGAAGGCATTGGCGGGGTCTTGCAGGCCAAAGCACGGCTCGATCAGGTCTATGCAGCCTATGCCGAAGAAGGTGCTGATTTTGACGCGCTGGCGACCGAGCAAGCCAAGCTGGAAGCGATCATCAATGCCGAAGGCGGCGACAACACCGATACGCAACTGGAAATCGCGGCGGATGCGTTGCGTTTGCCGCCTTGGGATGCTGTTATCGGCAAGCTTTCCGGCGGTGAAAAACGTCGGGTCGCACTATGCCGCTTGTTGCTGTCGAAGCCCGACATGCTGCTGCTCGATGAGCCTACCAACCATCTGGATGCGGAGAGCGTCGAATGGCTGGAGCAGTTCCTGCAAAAATTCCCGGGTACGGTCGTTGGCATCACCCATGATCGCTACTTCCTGGATAACGCTGTGCAGTGGATTCTGGAACTGGATCGCGGTACCGGCATTCCGTATGAAGGTAATTACAGCTCGTGGCTGGAGCAAAAATCGGATCGCCTGAAGAAAGAGGAATCGAGCGAGTCGGCACGTCAGCGGACATTGAAAAAGGAACTCGACTGGGTTCGCCAGAATCCCAAAGGCCGCCAAGCCAAATCGAAAGCCCGTATGACGCGCTTCGAGGAGCTCTCCAGCTACGAATACCAAAAGCGCAACGAGACCCAGGAAATCTTTGTTCCAGTGGCCGAGCGCCTCGGCAACGAGGTGATTGAATTCGTCGGCGTGACCAAATCATTCGGTGACCGCGTGCTGATCGACAATCTTTCCTTCCGTGTGCCGCCCGGCGCCATCGTCGGTGTAATCGGGCCGAACGGCGCGGGTAAATCGACCTTGTTCAAACTCATTCAGGGCGTGGAGAAACCGGATAGTGGCGAAGTGAAAATCGGTCCAACCGTAAATCTGGCTTTCGTTGATCAATCACGCGATTCGCTACCGAATGACAAGACCGTGTGGGAGGCGATTTCCGGTGGTGCAGATATCCTCACCATCGGCAAATTTGAAATGCAGTCGCGCGCCTACATCGGTCGCTTCAATTTCAAAGGTGCAGATCAGCAAAAGCTGGTGGGAAATCTTTCCGGCGGTGAACGGGGTCGTTTGCACCTCGCCTACACCCTGCTGAAGGGCGCCAATGTGCTGTTGCTCGATGAACCCTCAAATGATCTCGACGTGGAAACACTGCGTTCCCTCGAAGACGCGTTGCAGGAATTCGGCGGTTCGATCATGGTGGTCTCGCATGATCGCTGGTTCCTCGACCGCATTGCGACGCACATTCTCGCGTGTGAAGGCGATTCGCAATGGGTGTTTTACGATGGCAACTACAACGAATATGAGAACGACAAACTGCGTAGGCTCGGTGAAGAAGGTGCGCGGCCCAAGCGCGTACGTTACAAGGCATTGAAGTAGTAAAGTCAAGCACTGGCGCGGGTTTTCGGCCGATAATGACCTGGAGGGCCCGCCAATGCTTGTTTTGAACAGTCGGAGCGTGCAATGCGGATAGAATATGTAGTCTATTCAGGCGAAGGGCATGGCTTCAACGAAGACGAGAACGTCAACGATTTTTACACCCGTGTAGAACGTTTCCTGGCGGCCCATCTAAAAAAATAGCGGAACAAAACAATGGATCGCGACGAATACGAAGGCCTGATCAGGCAATTGGAGGCCGAGGCAGAACACAATCCTGGCAGCTTCCGGAACAAAGTGTTGCTCATCAGTTGTGCCGCCTATATCGCACTGTTACTGATGCTGGCTGTGACACTGCTGATCATTTACTTCGGCATCTCTACTGCAAACGGCCGCGGCCATATCCGTCAACTGATATACACCGGCCTATTCACTTTAAGCATGATCCCGGTTTATTTTGTCGTGCTGCGAATGTTCTTCCTGCGCATAGATGCGCCGGGTGGCCGCGAACTCACACGCAAAGAAGCACCCAAGCTGTTCCGGGTTTTGGACAAGATGAAGAAGAAGCTCAAAGGGCCGCAGATTCATCGAGTCGTGATCGACCGCGAATTCAACGCGGCAATTTCACAGGTGCCGCGTTTTGGTTTGTTTGGCGGACACCGAAATCACCTCATTCTTGGGCTACCGTATTTGTTCGGTGTCACGCCGAAAGAAATGCTTGCTACCGTAGCGCACGAATATGGTCACCTGTGTGGTAATCACGGCAAGATTGGCGCGTGGGTTTATCGGCAACGACGCACTTTCGCTGCCTTGCACGAGCGCGTCGACAACGGTGCCGAAGATAGCCGCGTGTATGCCGCCATCGCTGGAGCGCTGAATCGTTTTTGGCCTTACTACAACGCGTACACGTTCGTGATGTCACGTCAGGATGAATTTGATGCCGATCTCACGGCGACAGAATTAGTGGGAGCCGGTCCAAACGCGAGCGGACTCATTCGCGGTGATCTGCTTGGCGCATGGATACATGAAGAATTCTGGCCGAAATATTACCGTCAAGCTGACGCGATGCCGGAGCCAACTTTTTTACCTTTCGTTACCATGGCCAAAGCATTTTACTTGAGCTTTGGCGACTGGGCGACCCAGGATCGGCTAACGACGGCGTGGCGCGCGAAATCCGATCTTCTCGACACGCACCCGTGTTTACAGGAACGGGTAGCGGCGATAGGCGAAAAACCCGCCCTGCCCGCGCCTGTGCAATTGCAGGCTACTGCCGCCGAGGCGCTGCTAGGGTTATTCGCGAAGGACCTCGCCGTCGAATTCGATAAGGATTGGTGGCGAGAGCAGAGGACGCGATGGAATTCACGATACTTGCTCGTCACGCGTTCCAAACTGCGCCTGCAAGAACTTTCAAGCGCGGACATGACATCAATGCCGCTGCATGATCTGCAGGAATTTGTGCTCCTGAAAGCCGAATTCGATTCGCCACAGGCTGCAAAGCCGGTGCTTGAGTACATGTTGGCCAAACCGGGTGGGCCATACCCGAAACCGTCATTTCATTACGGACGCATCTTGCTGGCCGAGAGAAATGACGATGGGTTAAGTCATTTGCTGAATGCTGCGAAGGCCGACCGCAATGTTGTCGATGAAGTTGCGCGCATCGGTTACGACTACTTGCTCGCAAACAAAAATGAAGAGGCGGGCGAAAATTGGCTGGATCAGTTGCGGAAATTTTATTGAGTCAACCTCAGGCAATGACGTAAAGTTTGCGCAACCGTTCAATATCCTCCAACGAGTATCCGTGCTCCATTAGCACCTCGCTGGAATGCTGTCCCATCGTTGGGGCTGCAAACGGCGCAGGGCCAGGCGTGTTGCTGAACTTGATCGGTTTGGTAAAGCCCCTGTACGTTCCAACTTTTGAGTGCTGAAGCGTAGCGACCATGTCTTCGGCCAATACTTGCGGGTGATCGAACATTTCATCAATTGAACGTGCAGCCGCGCATGGTACCGCGTCGCCGAAGATCTTTTCCCATTCGAGTGCCGTGTGCTTCTGTAACGCGGCGTGGAGCCTGGGCAGGATTTTATGGGCATTCGACGCGCGCGCTCGCAAGGTGCCGTAGCGCGGATCGTCTGCCAGCTCGGGCAACCCTACTCTCTCGCACAACGCCTGCCAGAAATGTGGCGTATTGGCAGAGAAGTAAATGAATCCCTCGCGGGCGGGATGCATGCCGGTGACGCCACCGGAACGCATGTCCCGCCCGACTTCGCGGCTTTCGCCTTCAGCCCATATGAATCGCGCTGACTGCATGGCAAGCGCGCTGCGTAACAACGAAACGCCGACGTATTGTCCTTGCCCCGAGCGTTCACGATCAAAAAGTGCTGCCGATACGCCGCTTGCGACCATCGCTGCTGCGTAGTAATCCACTACCGAGCCATAAACAATTTCCGGTGGCTCGCCATGCTTGCCCTGCAATGCGCAAATTCCGGTCATCGATTGCAGCACCTGATCGTAGCCAGCGTTATCTTTCATCGGTCCCGTTTCGCCGTAGCCGTTGACCACACAATAAATCAGCCGGGGATATGCGCTCTTGAAGCGGTCATAGTCGATACCCAGTCGCGGCGGCACTGAAGGCCGGAAGTTGTGCACAAGCACGTCCGCCGAGGCCAGCAGTTTCAGCAAGACCTCCATGCCTTCAGACCGCTTCAGATCCAGCACCAGGCCGCGCTTGCTCCGATTGATGCCAAGAAACGCGCGGCTCTCGTTCTCAAGTGTCGAGGGATATTTGCGCAGATTGTCGCCTGCTGGCGGCTCAATTTTGATGACATCGGCGCCCATGTCGGCGAGCAGCGTACAGCCGTATGGTCCGGCGATGTAGGCACTCAAGTCGAGCACACGTATGCCGGTCAATGGACCCTTGAGAGGCGGGTCCATGGTGGCGTCGGCGCTAACGTGAGTCATGGCCTTGCATCAGTCCGCTTTGATCGAGGCAAGCTTCGCGATCTTTTGGAACTGGGCGATATCGCGAGCAATCAACGCCGAAAATTGCGCGGGTGAAACGATCGACGGCTCAGCACCCTCACGCAGGAAAAAATCCTTCATTTCGGGGCTCGCCAATATCTTGTTCAGTTCTGCATTGAGGCGACTTACGACTTCAGGAGGCGTGCCGGCGGGCGACAGCACACCCCACCATAGTTCAAAGCTGTAGCCGGGAACTGATTTCGCGACCGGCACCAGATCGGGTGCGACCGCACTGGTGTTGGCGCTGGTGATGCCGATGGCGCGAACTTTGCCAGAACGCACTGTGGGCAGCAATGACGGGCCACTGGCAATCAACAGATCAACGTGCCCGCCGATCAGGTCCATGGTGGCAGGTGACATCCCGCGGTAAGGAACGTGGGTGATTGCTAGCCCTGCCGCAGCTTTGAAAATTTCCGTCGCGAACTGATTGATACTGCCAGGACCTGACGATGCGTAGTTCAGTTTTCCCGGCTGCGATTTAATGAACGCGAGCAACTCCGGCATCGTTTTTACTGGAAGGCCATCCCGGACTGCAATGACGAACGGACCCGACGCCAGCATCGCCACCGGTGAAAAACTCTTGATCGCGTCAAAAGGCAGATTTTGCTGAATGGCTGAATTGGTCGATGACACTACCGCCAGTGTATAGCCATCGTTGGGCGCCTTGGCCACCATCGCAGTCCCAATACTGCCGCCTGCGCCCGGTCGATTGTCGATCAGGACGGGCTGCTTTAATGCGTCGCCGAGCTTCCTGCCGACCACTCTCGCAAAGCTGTCGTTCGATCCTCCTGGCGGATAGGGAACAATGATCGTTATCGGCCTGGACGGATACTTGTCCTCGGCACCAGCCGCAATAGGCAGGGTCGCAAGCAATGCAGTGAACCCAATTGCCAGCAACAGATATTTTCCGGATTTGCTTTCTCTGATGATCATTTTCTTTTCAGTCCGCGCCATTAGGTGCCCAGCAATTTCAATTCACGTGCGACCGCCACGATCGCCTTGGCCCGACGGATAAACGGGATATCAATCATCCTGCCCTCGACTATAAATGCGCCGACACCCTGGGACTCCGCCCGGCTCGTCGCATCAAGAACCTGCAAGGCCTGTGCAATTTCCTCATCGCTTGGACGAAACGCTTCGTTGGCCAGCGCAATCTGGCTGGGATGAATACAACTCTTCCCCCAATAACCCATGCGTCGTGCCATTTCCGCTTCCGCACGATAGCCCGCTGCATCCTGTACATTCGGATAGGCTCCGTCGTATGCAAACACGCCCGCTTCACCTGCTGCCAACCGCATTGCAAACATCGCCGCATGAACATTGGCGTGGTCGTAACGCTCGATCCCCAAGGGTTCGAACATGTCTCCATAGCCCAGCTGCAACCCCACAACTCTGGGATGCGCTGATGCAATTTCGATGGCGCCCCGCAACGCTTTGGCGGTCTCGATATTGGCAAGAAGCGTGACAGCAACGCTGACGCCATTGGCCGCCTCCGCGCGCTCGAGAGCAGCTACGGCCTTCAGGACGTCGTTAGCCGATTCTGGTTTCGGCAGATTGAGCATGGCGAGTCCATCCTGCACGACAGCCGAAACATCCGCCTCAAAATGCGGCGTGTCCAGTGCATTGACGCGCACGATCAGGATCTTGTTGGTGGCGCGCGCCTCGTCTGATCGCAGAAAGGCCTGAACTGTCGCCCTTGCCTCGGCCTTGCGGCTATCGACAACCGAATCTTCCAGATCAATTGAAATTGCATCTGCCTGGCTCGACAGCGCCTTCCTGAAAAGCTCAGGCCGGGAAGCGGGGACAAACAACTTGCTACGCATGATCGCTATGGTAAATGAAATTGACTCGGTGGGAATTCAATAGCAATAAATAGTGCCTGAAGGTATATTCAAACAACATTTTTTATTGCTTCCAGAATAATTGCGATGGACACCCAGTTCCTAAATACTTTTGTAACCGTCGTCGATAGTGGCTCGATGGCCGCGGCGGCGCGCCGCTTGAATATCACGCCAGCGACGGTCGCCCAGCAAATTCACACCCTTGAACGCGAAATAGCTGCGCCATTGATTGCACGCGCGGGCCGCACCGTCAGCGTAACCGAAGCAGGTGCACGTATTCTCGAACGCGCACGCAACCTGCTGCGCGATGTAGTGGATTTGCATACCGTGGCCAATGACGAAGTCACTGCAGGTGAACTGCGGCTTGGTGCCGGTATTAACGCCCTCACCGGCATGATGCCCGACATTCTTGCGCTGATGGTGGCGCGCTACCCTCGTATCAATGTGTATGTCAAACGCAGTACTTCGGTCGAAATGTACCCACTCGTGGAAAGCGGCGAACTTGATGCTGCCATCGTGATGCAAGGCCCATTTTCCCTGTCGAAGCGAATTGGCTGGCAATTGCTGCGCGAGGAGCCTCTGGTGGTACTGGCGCCTGAAAGCATGGCGGGACGCGATCCTCACGAGCTGCTGGCAACGGAGCCTTTGATCCGGTACGACCGGAATCAATGGGGAGGCCATCATGCGGATCACTATTTGCGTACCGTAGGCATTACGCCGCACGAGCGATTCGAACTCAATGCACTGAACGCAATCGCTGTCATGGTTGATCGCGGCTTGGGCGTTTCGCTGGT
>JANYFH010000338.1 GCA_025362705.1 Betaproteobacteria bacterium | reverse complement strand
GGTGGGCGAGCAGCACGCGCGGCAGCAATTTTTCCTGGCAGTAGTCATGCGCCGTATCGCGAATCATGCGTTCTTCATCGGAAAGTTGATCATCGAGAAGAAAAGCATCGTCCCATTTGAATTGCGCTTTGAGATCGTTCGGCTTCATGTTTTTCTGGATTGGCAGGCAAGGCTTGTATTTTACGCCGAAGGATGTAGTCGCCAATTCCTCAATGTTCTTGCAAATGCGAACAATTCTTATTACTATGTATTTCATGCGTGCAGATATATGAAATCGACAGTTATCCCATGACCAAAACCGGCCACGAAATCTCAACACGCGTCATACCTGAAGCGGCTACAGGCGTTGACGGTGCAAGTACGGATGCGATGACCGGCGTGAGTAGTGAATCGCTACTTGGCGAGCGCGGTGAATTGAAGATCCAGCATAACGGCGAGCAATATAGTTTGCGGCGCACGCGCCACGGCAAATTGATCCTGACCAAATAGCCATGTCCAGCGAGCCCGCGTACACAACGATTTCTTTCGCCACACGATCCTCCTTGATGCCGCGCGATAGTTCGCGCGCGTCGTCGTTGACACTAGTGGCGATTGCGCACGTCGCGGTTTTCTATTTGCTTGCACTTTCGCCGGCACGCGAGGTCATCAGCAAGGCATCGGCGCTTATGGTGACGCTAATCCACGAGCAACCTCGCACGGAGCAAAAACCGACCAAGACGTCGACACCACAACCGGTCAAACCGCAGCAGGTCGTAGTCGAACCGATACCCGTACCGTTCATCGTGACTACCAGTTCATCTGCCGATATCACGGCGACACCACCAGCGCCGTCGCAGCCCGTGTCGACGGTGGCAACGGCGCCCGCACCGCCGTTCACCGTAGTACCGCCCCGTTTCGACGCCGATTATCTGGACAATCCCGTGCCAGCATACCCGGCACTTTCACGCCGTATGGGTGAAGAGGGCAAAGTAATACTGCGCGTGTTTGTCGAAGCCAGCGGCGCGGCCTTGCAACTCGAAATCCGTACATCCAGCGGGTCGCAACGTCTGGATAGTGCAGCGATTGACGCAGTCCGCCGCTGGAAATTTGCACCTGCCAAACAGGGCGATAAATTCGTTGCTGCGTGGGTGCTGGTGCCGATCAATTTCTCGCTCGGGGGTTAATCCTGGATTTTTTCACGTAGCAATTCACGCCAGCCATCGCGACACCGGGTGCTTAAGTCGCATTACCCGCCTTACCGTAGCCAGCTCGTTTTCGCAAATACACAAAACTGGAGCTTCGCTATGGACCATGACAAAAAACGCAAAAAACCTTCCCAGACACGCCTCGCTTTCGCGTTGGCCACTTATTTTGCTACCAACGTGCTTGCACAGACCGTACCTGCGACTGAACCCGTAGCCGGCAAAATGCCGTCTAAAGAAAGCAAAGATGGCAAAGAAAGAGAATTGAAACAAGTCAATGTCACAGGGGATCGCGACCGCGAGCGGTGCTACCAGCCGGGCCTGACCAATATTGGCAAAACACAGCAATTGCCGCGCGATATTCCGCAGTCGGTAACGGTGGTTCCCGAATCGCTAATGCATGACCGCAGCGTCGATACCTTTCGCGAAGCACTTCGCAATGTCCCAAGTATCACCTTCAATGCGGGCGAGGGCGGACGTATCGGTGACAACATTACTTTGCGCGGCTTCTCGGTCGTCGGTGACCTTTACCTTGACGGTATCCGCGATATCGCCCAGTACAACCGCGAAACATTCAACGCGGAACAAATCGAGGTCTTGCGCGGTTCATCGTCGATGCTTTACGGTCGCGGTTCCACCGGTGGCATCATCAATCAGGTCAGCAAGTCGCCTACTGTCGGTGACCGCACTCTGATTGGTCTCACATTGGGCCAATACAACTACGCCCGCGCCACGGTCGACACAAACCAGGTCGTGGGTGAGAATATGTCGGTTCGTGTCAACGCGATGCGTACCAAGAGCGATAGTTTTCGCGATGACGTAAAGACCGATCGCACCGGTGTTGCGCCATCGGTGCGCTGGGGCATAGGCACCGCCAATGATTTTCAGATTTCGCACTATCACCTGCAGTACAACGATATTCCTGATTACGGGGTGCCGTATTTCAACGGCAAGCCACTTGACGTGCCGATCAACAGGTTTTACGGATTGGCCGATGTCAACTATCAGCGCGACAAGGCCGATATTTCCACGCTGACTTATGTACATCAATTTGATGCGCAGTCGAATATTCGCAGCGTGATTCGCGCGGCCGAATATCACCGCGACCTTTGGGCGGTGGCGCCGCGCTTGGCGGGCACGCCGACGGTCATCACCGATACGACCTTGATCAATCGTCAACGTCAGGCGCGCGGGGGCGATGAAAATACGCTGACGACCCAGACCGATTACAACACCAAGTTCGCGGCGTGGGGATTAAAGCATCAAATACTGCTCGGTGCGGAGTTGGTGAGGGAAGACGCCGAGCGCTGGAATTACGCGCAGGCAACCGGCGTGAACAATCCAGCCACCATGGTTGGCAACCCCAATTCGCGGCCAGCGCTGGCGTCTAACTACTTTAGTTCCGTCATCCGTACCGGCGAGGTGAGCTACACCGCCGATACAGTGGGACTCTACGGCCAGGAAACACTTGAGTTGACCCCGCAATGGAAGCTGGTATTCGGTGCGCGCTTTGACAACTTCAAAGCCAACTACGAACGCGCCGCACCTGCTGGCCCGCTCGATCGCACCGACCGGGTGTGGAGTACGCGTGCCGGTGCACTTTACCAGCCGGACGATTTCGCAACGTACTACGCTGCTTACGGCACCTCGTTTAATCCTTCCGGTGATCTGTATGCGCTGGATGATCGCGGCGCAAATACGCCACCGGAAAAGAATCGCAACATCGAAATTGGCGCGAAGTGGGAAATGTTCGACGGCAATCTCTCGCTTCGTACTGCGTTGTTCCGCAGCGAAAAGACCAACGAGCGCAATACGGATCTATCGGTTTCTGTCGCCGAGAATCTACTCTCGGGCAAGCGCCATACCAATGGCATCGAAATCGAAGCAGCGGGGCGCATTACGCCGAACTGGGAAGTATTCGCCGGTGCAGCGCGCATGTCGGCGAGGATCGACAATGCGACCGGACAGCAAGCCAACACGCTGGGCAAGATTCCGATCAACACGCCGGAATATACGGTGAGCCTGTGGAGCGTCTACAAGGTCACCGAAAGTTGGCGCATAGGCGCCGGTCTGGAAGCCGTCGGCAAACGCTACGGCAACGCCACCGACACCAATGAGGTGCCCGCTTATACGCGTTCGGACTGGATGGTCTCGTACGAAAAAAATGCTTACGCGGTAAGACTCAATATACTCAATGCCTTCGACAAGAAAATTTACGAGGGCGTGTATCAGGGTCATGTGGTGCCGGGTACGGCGAGGACTACGCAGGTGACTTTCGAGTACAAGTTTTTTTGAGTTTCTTTCGACAACGCACCCACCCTGATCCTCGCGGGGAAAGGGGAGGAAATTAAGCCAAAACAGCCATGCTCCTCCAAATACCTAACTTCCTTTCTTCCCAAGCCCTGGTGCGCTGCCGTGAACTCACGGCTAGTGCCGATTGGGTTGATGGCCGTGTTACCGCTGGCACGCAGTCTGCAGCGGTCAAGCGCAACCAGCAACTCCCGGAGGACGCGCCGGGCGCGCGCGAAGCGCAACGCCTGATTCTTGATGCATTAGGCAATAACGGTCTGTTCCTGTCTGCGGCGCTGCCACTTCGTGTATTTCCACCGCTCTTCAACCGTTACGAAAACGGGATGGATTTCGGCAGCCATGTGGACAATGCAATTCGTACCCATATCGCGAGCGGCCAGCATATTCGCACCGATATTTCGGTGACCCTTTTTCTGTCGGCACCCGAAGATTACGATGGCGGTGAGCTCATCGTCGAAAATACTTTTGGATCGCAGTCAGTCAAGCTTCCGGCTGGCGACGCAGTTTTGTATCCTTCGTCCAGTGTGCATCACGTCAAGCCAGTGACCCGCGGTGCGCGTGTCGCGTCATTTTTCTGGATTGAAAGCCGGGTGCGCGAGGCGGAAAAGCGACGGCTCCTGTTCGATATGGATTTGTCGATTCTCAGCCTGCGCGAGGCGCAGGGCGAAACGAAAACTGCTGTCACGCTGACCGGTTGTTATCACAACCTGCTAAGGATGTGGGCAGGAGCATAGATACTGACAGCAATGCCGTCGATTAAAGACACTTTCAGTGTGTGCGATAACCGGCATGGCAGGCAACACACTGCTGGGTAATTCTTGATAGTGCGCCGACCGCTTTTTTCATGTTCCCATCGACTGCGGTTTCCTGCGCGATGACCGCAAACTGACTCGCCGCTTTGTGCATCTGTGTACCGATTTCCTGCATCTGCTTAGGCATATGGGGTGCCATGTGCGATGCACCATGCGTCGCGAGCGATGACATGCCAATGCGTTTTTCGGCGATATCGGCAGCGCGATCAAACTCACCCGCAGCCAGGGCCTGCTGAATCTCGGTAATCGCCAGCAAGTGGTCACGCATGTTCGTCAGCATGTGTTGCTGCATTGAGGGCGGCAATTTGACGAGTTCGCGCGTATTGCCTTCGACCGCTGAAGTGGCTGAGACTGCAAAAGCGAGAGCGGAGATGACGAGAAACACGGGCATTTTCATTTGCGACTCCTGTGTAGCTAAATCGAGCACTGGCGGGCCTTACAGGCGAAAAAGCCATTGAACGCCCCACCAATGCTAGTGTTTTGTTGAATTTTCAATACGTAAATTGGAAATTTTCCATGGGCGATCTCCGGTTTAAAACATGCCCCGGCAGTCCGGAGCCAAACGCCTACAGGATGGGGGTCAGCCTTTAGCCCGCTTCGGTTTCACCTCGCAGAACTGTTCGTACAGCACCTGCATCACCGCCAGCGCCTGCTTGCTGGCGATGGAGTAGTAGATGAATTTGCCATCCCGGCGGGTATCGACCAGGCCTTCGTCGCGTAGCACACCCAATTGCTGTGACAGTGTCGGTTGGTGAATATCGAGTGCGTCCTCCAGATCGCTCACACAGCTTTCGCCTTGGGAGATCTGGCAAAGCAATAACAGACGATCCGGGTTCGACAGCGTTTTGAGCATACTACAGGTGCGCGCTGCGGATGTACGCATTGTATCCAGATCAATGTCGACCATTGTGACCATGGTGGAACTCCAGTAGAAGAATATTTTCATCAATATATTGAAATGTAGATTGATAGTCAATATAATACGTATTAATATAATGTAATTTTCTAAAGTGAACGAGCGCATAAATGCACAAAGCTACCGAAGGGGATCGACCGTGACCAACAAAATTCTGCTTCTGCTAGTACTGCTTGCAACTCTCGTTCGCGCCGAAACCGGTACAACGCTGGCAACTTTGCCGGCAAGCGCTTCCGGCGCGACAGGAATTGTAAGTGCGGATGGCGTCGTCGAAGCGGTTCGCCAGACAGTGCTGGCGGCGCAGGTCGCAGGCACCATCGTTGAATTGCGCGTGAAACCCGGCGACACCGTGAAGGCGGGCCAGGTGTTGGCGCGCATCGACGCCCGCGCCGCCGACCAATCCGCCAACGCCAGTCAGGCACAGGTGCAGGCCGCGCGAGCTTCGCTTGATGTCGCGTCAAGAGATTTGAATCGGCAGAAACTGCTGCTTCAAAAAGGCTTCATCAGCCAGGCCGCATTCGATCAGGCCGAAGCTGTTTACAAGGCTTCGGCGGCGCAGGTCAATTCACAGATCGCACAAGCCGGGGCCGCGCTGACCCAATCAGATTTTTTCACATTGCGCGCGCCCTACAACGGCATTGTCGCTGATGTCCCGGTCGTGCAGGGGGACATGGCCATGCCAGGCCGTGCCATCGTCACAATCTACGATCCTGCTCAATTGAGAGTAACGGCGACGCTTGCGCAGATGGCAAACATTTCTACGCTATCTGCAATTGGGCCGCAAACAATCAAGATCGAATTTCCCGGTATTGTGGAGACGTGGATTGTGCCAGTCAGGCTGACGCTGTTGCCAACGGCAGACCCCGGCACACACACGCTACAGGTTCGCCTCGACTTGCCCACCGGAACGATCAATGTCACTCCAGGCATGTTTGCGCGCGTATGGTTGCCGATGCATGGCAGCGCGACGACCAACCGCGTGTTTGTGCCTGCCAAAGCAATTGTGCGCCGCGCTGAAATGACTGGCATATATGTGGTCGGCAAAAATGGTAAGTCTGCGCTGCGGCAAGTCCGTCTGGGAAGCGTGACGGGTGACTCAATCGAAGTGTTGGCGGGTATTACGGCGGGTGAAGTAGTCGCAACCGATCCACAGGCGGCGGCCAAGGTACGCTAATGTCCAAATCGGTAAAACTCGGTTTGTCGGGGCGCATGGCGGCAGCCTTCCTCAAGGCGCAGATCACGCCGCTGTTAGCGTTAAGCGCACTGTTGCTCGGTGCGTTTGCCGTCTTTGTTACGCCGCGTGAAGAAGAGCCGCAAGTCAACGTGACGATGGCTAACGTGTTTGTGCCGTTTCCTGGTGCATCGGTGCGCGATGTCGAACAAATGGTGGCTACGCCGGCAGAGCAGGTGCTCTCGCAAATTGCCGGAACCGAGCATGTGATATCGGTGTCGCGCCCCGGCATGGCGGTCATCACAGTGCAATTCAAGGTCGGCGTGCCGCGCACCGAGGCACTTGTACGTTTGCACGACGCGGTAAGCGCGAATGCCGACTGGCTGCCGAAAGGTCTTGGCGTACTCGACCCACTGGTTAAACCGAAGGGCATCGACGATGTGCCAATTGTCGGCTTGACACTGTATAGCAGGACCGCAAGTGCGTTCGATATCGAACGTGTGGCGCACAGCATCGAGATCGATTTGAAGCGTGTCCCTGGCACGCGTGAAGTGCGCACCATCGGCGGGCCCGGTCGCGCGATCATGATTGAGATCGATCCTGCCCGTATTTCGGGAAGTGGCGTTACCGTTGCCGATTTGCGTGGCGCGCTGCAATCGGCCAACGCTGGCATGCCGTTGGGCGATTTGATTGCAAACAATCGTGCGTTGGCGATTGAGTCAGGCCCATTTTTTGAAAATGCGCAAGACTTGGCCGATCTGGTGGTAGGTGTGCGTAGTGCTAAACCGGTATTCCTGCGCGATGTCGCCACTGTTCGCGACGGCGTGCCGCCACCGAGCCGTTATGTATGGCACGGTACCGTCGGCAAGGATGGCGCCGTATATCCAGCCGTCACGATTGCCATCACTAAAAAGCCTGGCGAAAACGCCATCGACGTTTCGGATGCCGTGATGCGCCGCGTTGAATCGCTCAAGAATACTGTCATACCCGCCGATGTTGAGGTCAGTGAAACGCGCAACTACGGCACCACGGCCAACGACAAGGCGAAGAAGCTGATCACAAAACTCCTGTTCGCGACCGCCTCGGTGGTCGCGCTGGTGTTTCTGGCACTCGGTCGTCGTGAGGCCGCAATCGTTGGTACGGCGGTGATCCTGACGCTCGCAGCCACACTGTTTGCATCATGGGCGTGGGGATTTACGCTGAACCGCGTGTCGCTGTTTGCGCTGATATTTTCTATTGGCATTCTTGTCGATGATGCCATCGTCGTGGTCGAGAATATTCACCGCCACCAGCAATTGCATCCGGAAAAAACACTGCTTGAACTCATCCCCGGCGCAGTCGATGAAGTTGGCGGGCCGACCATACTGGCGACCTTCACAGTGATCGCCGCATTGCTGCCGATGGCGTTCGTCTCGGGTTTGATGGGTCCGTACATGAGCCCGATCCCGATCAACGCAAGCATGGGCATGCTGATCTCGCTGATGATCGCGTTCGTGGTGACGCCTTGGCTGGCGCGTTTGTGGATGAAAGCAGCACCGGCGAATATGCCGCACACGGTGTCGTCATTGACACGAAAGCTTGCACCTTTGTTTCGACGCGTGCTCACACCATTGCTCGATGATGCACGCGGCCCGCGCGCACGGCGCATGCTGGGCATTGGCGTGCTGATATTGATCGCACTTTCAATGTTGCTACCCGCTGTTGGTCTGGTGCGATTGAAGATGCTGCCGCTCGACAACAAATCCGAGTTTTCGGTGGTGGTGGATATGCCTGCAGGCACGCCACTGGAAAAAACGGCGGCGGTACTACACGAACTGGGCGGATATGTTGCGACCGTACCGGAAGTGGTCAACTATCAAGCGTATGCTGGCGCTGCAGCCCCGATCAATTTCAATGGGCTGGTACGGCAGTATTATTTGCGTGCTGGCGGAGAAGTGGGTGAGCTGCAAGTAAACCTTGTCGACAAGCACTCGCGAGCCGAGCAGAGCCACGTGATCGCCACACGCGTGCGTCCGGCGTTGCAGGAAATCGGCAAACGCTTCAGCGCCAATGTGAAAGTGGTGGAAGTACCGCCCGGCCCACCGGTGTTGGCACCGATAGTTGCTGAAGTGTACGGACCCGACGCAGAAGGGCGGCGCGAAGTTGCGAAAAAAATTCGCGCTATATTTGAGAAAACGGCTGGTGTGGTTGACGTCGATGACAGCAGTATTGCCTCCACACCTCGCACGATGTTGCTGGTGGATCGCCGCAAGGCCGCACTGTTGGGCGTGTCACAACAGCAGATTGTCGAAACGCTGCGCGCCGGTCTCGCCGGCCAAGCCGCGACCTACCTGCACGACGGCAGCAAATACCCAGTAGCCGCAACCATTCAGTTGCCGCCGGAGCAACACGGCGAACTGGCCACGCTGCTACAGCTTTCGGTACGCACCGCGGCGGGCAAGCTGGTGCCGATCCGCGAACTGGTAACGGCTAGCGACACGCTGCGCGAGCAGCCGGTTTATCACAAAGACTTGCACCCGGTGAACTTCGTTACCGGTGACATGGCAGGGAAAGTCGATAGTCCGCTGTACGGTATGTTTGCGATGCGGTCGGAAATAAGTGCGATCACCACACCCGGCGGTGGCAGTACGCGCGAATATTTCATTCGCCAGCCGGAGGACGCTTACCGCGACTATGCGATTAAATGGGACGGCGAGTGGCAGATCACCTACGAAACTTTTCGCGATATGGGTGCCGCCTACGCAGTCGGCCTGATCTTGATTTACCTGCTGGTGGTCGCGCAATTTGGCTCGTATCTCACGCCGCTCATCATCATGGCTCCCATTCCTCTGACCATCGTCGGTGTCATGCCTGGCCATGCATTGCTCAGTGCGCCGTACACAGCAACGAGCATGATTGGCATGATCGCGCTGGCAGGTATCATCGTTCGCAATTCCATTTTGCTGGTGGACTTTATCAATCTACAGGTGAGCAGTGGATTGCCGTTCAAGGAAGCAGTGGTCCAGTCGGCGATTACGCGGGCGCAGCCGATTCTGTTGACCGGACTCGCTGCGATGTTCGGCGCTTTTTTCATTCTCGACGATCCCATTTTCAACGGCCTCGCGATCTCACTGATCTCGGGCATTTTCGTTTCCACCTTGCTTACATTGGTAGTGATTCCGTTGTTGTATTTCATCGCCTACCGTAAACGGTTGGGCACATTCGCGGTTCAACTATCTGAAGGTGAAACATCATGACCACATGGAGAATTGTTCGTCTCGTTGCAGGCTTGTTCATTCTGCTGTCGCTGGCACTGGGAATTCCCGGCAGCCCGATTTTTGTTAGCCAATGGTGGCTTGCGTTCACCGCATTTGTCGGCGCCAATCTGTTGCAAAGCGGGCTGACCAAGTGGTGTCTGATGGAATCGATGCTGCGCAAATTTGGCGTAGAACCGGGTTGTTAGCGTTGCGCCAGAATGAAAGTACGCGCGAAGCGGGAAATTAGTGAACCTCCAGCACTGGCGCGCTTCTTAGCTCTATTTGTGCTGTGAAGGCACACCAATCGCCAGCCTGAAATTTCTGTTGCCTGTTATCAGGCGGATAATAGCCGCAGATTTCGCTGAAATCATTGGAGTCATCGCATGGATGCATTGACGCTCGCGCGAATTCAGTTCGGCGCGAACATTACTTTCCACATTCTGTTTCCCACTATCAGCATTTCACTGGCGTGGGTGTTGCTGTATTTCAAGCGGCGCTTCAATGCGACGGCCGATGATGCGTGGATGCAGGCTTACCGATTCTGGGTCAAAGTATTCGCACTCACTTTCGCGCTTGGGGTTGTGACGGGTATTACCATGTCATTTCAGTTTGGCACCAACTGGCCCGGCTACATGAATACGGTAGGCAACGTCGCTGGTCCATTGCTGGCTTACGAAATTCTGACTGCTTTTTTTCTTGAAGCAGGATTTCTCGGCATCATGTTGTTCGGTTACCAGCGTGTATCGAATCGCATCCACAACTTCGCCACGTTAATGGTTGCCATTGGAACGTCGCTCTCGGCGTTCTGGATCCTGGCGCTCAATTCGTGGATGCAAACACCGGCCGGCTTTGAAATGATCGATGGCCGCGCGCATGTGACAAGTTGGCTCGAGGTTATTTTCAATCCCTCGTTTCCGTATCGCC
>JANYFH010000329.1 GCA_025362705.1 Betaproteobacteria bacterium | reverse complement strand
GCACCGTTTTTTTTGTTGTTGCTGGCCGAGGATCTCTCGCGCGGTTTCCTGCCGCTATTTGCTGGCACGATGTCGGTGGGGCCGGTGGCCATTCCTGCGCACTGGGTGGTCGGCCTGCCGATATTTTTATTCATGCTCATCGTCGCACTCTCGCAGCCAGTGCTCGGCGGCTGGAGTGATCGCCTGGGCCGTCGCAAAGCGTTCCTCGTCGGCGCCGCCATTGGTGCTGTGGCGCACTTACTGGCGGCACAAGCCGATACGCTGTTCGGTTTGTTGCTTTGGCGCGCCGGCGCGGGCGTGGCGTGGGCGATTGCATTTGTTGCCGCACAGGGCATTGTGCTCGATTACACCAATGGCGAAACCCGCACCAAGGGGTTGGCGACGTTTGTGTCGGTAATCATGGTGTCGATGATTTGCGGGCCCTCGGTGGGTGGCTTGCTGGCGGATGGCCTCGGCTACCGCGCCACATTTGTCGTCGCGTCTGCCCTCGCGGCATTGGCGGCGCTGATTGCCTGGCGTTCATTGCCAAAATCGGCTCATTCACGCCGACCGGTCGTGATCGCCGAAGTTCCGGTCGCGACAAAATCAATGCACCTCAATCCGCTCGCCAATCCGCGTTTTGCCGGTCTGCTATTGTTGGCGGCGGTCCCGGCAAAGTTGCTACTGGTGGCGTACTGCTTCTACCTGATCCCGCTGTTCCTGTCTTCCACCGGCAGCTCGGCCGCGATGGCAGGCCGCATCATCATGATTTATTCGGTGATGATGGTGCTGTTCGTGCCAGTCGTCGCCACACAGATCGACCGCCTGCGCACGCGGCACGGCGCTGTGCCGCATGCGGCCTTCGTTGCCGCTGGATTGATACTCTCGGGCATTGCCGGACTGGCAATGGCGTTGCCTTATGATCTGGCTGCCGCAGTGCTGGTGGTGAGCCTGCTCGGTATCGCGCAGGCGATCAGCATTTCGCCGCAAGCCGCGATGGTGCCCGATTTGACGCGGGTGGAAATCGCCCGCTTCGGCGAAAGCACCGTGTACGGTTACTACCGATTGGTTGAACGCATCGGCAATGCCTTGGGGCCCCTTGCGGCTGCAGCATTACTGCCATTTTTGGGATTCAAGAACACCTTCATCGTGCTCGGGCTTGTTGTATTCACCTGCGGCATTGTGTTCGCATGGCTTTATATTCCGCGTCGTTCTGCGCCAGAAGTCGTGGCAACATCAGCAGCAGCCGAATGACCATGCGCCGCCGTAATTTTTTGTTGGCCTCCACTGCGCTCGCGCTGGCACCCTTGCTGCGCGCGCAGACGGTCAAGCCGCTGACAACCGCTGGGCCACCGCGGATTTATATGGTCACATGGCGTGGCGAAACCGCGGTTGAAAAAGGCTTTCGCGACTATTGGAAAACGCACCGCGCCGACGTTGAATTTATCGTGCGCGATGCCGGGCAGAACCGCGCTCGACTGGTCGAATTTAGCGCTGAAATCGTGCGCGAAAAACCAGATCTTGTTTACGCGTGGGGCACACCGCCCGCTGTTAGTCTGGCAGGTACGTTCGACAACCCGCATGCAATTATCGGCAAAACCATTCCATTGGTGTTCGCGGCGGTCACCGATCCAATAGGTGCAAAAATTGTTGCGTCACTTGTCTCACCTGGTCGCAACCTGACCGGCGTGACGCATGTGGCGCCGCTCGAAGCACAATTGAAAGCGATGCGCGCCTATGGCGGCATCAAGGGCGTCGCGGTTATGTATAACAAACTCGAATCGAACTCGCTGGGAATCGTTGACGAATGGCGACGCATTGGGTCACGCGACAATATCGTCGTGACGGCTGATAGTTTTACGCTCAATGCCGAAGGCAAACCAACGCCCGACATGCTTGAAGAAAAGCTTGCGCGTCTCAAAACCGCAGGTGCGGACTGGCTGTATCTGCCGCCCGATTCGTATGTATCCACACAGGGCGACGCAATCGCGCGCATCGCTACCGACCTGGGTCTGAAAACGTTTGCCTCGGTGGAAACCTTACTCAATGTGAAGGGCCCGGTATTGATGGGCCTGGTATCAAAGTTTTATCAGGTCGGACAATTCGCGGCCTACAAAGCCGAGCAAAAACTCAGCGGCGTTGCAAACGTGCCGGTGGAAACACTGAAGCGTTTTTCACTGATCGTGCGTATGGATACTGCGAAAGCACTGGGTGCGCTGCCACCATTGGGGCTGGTGGAGTACGCGGAGTTTCAGACCTAGCAATGGTGCGGCTTCCAGACTGGAAATGGCTTGAACGTCGCACCCATTCTGGGCTTTGATCAATGTTTCACAACAATTTCATCAGAGTTTATCTGTACGCGTGCTAACGCGTACCTGACTATTTCTTGTTATTCACCGCTTCCCAATCACGCGCCGCATTAACGACCGCCGCAAACGCTTCAGCATCGGCGAGCAAACGCGCTTTCAGGTTTGCCTTCAGCGGTTTCTCTATCCCGCTATCGTCCAGCGGCATGCGATCCTGCTTGATATCTTTTAGAACACGCTCAATTTCGCTGGCGGCATGTAGCGGCGTTTGCAACAACACCAGGCGTTTGGCTTTATCCGGATTATTTGGAACGTGACACGAAGTGCATTCGGCATCACGCATGGCCAGGGCAAATTGCTTGTAAGTTGTATCGAGGCTGGCAAGGTGGGGATTCTTTTCGCTGTAGAGTCCCGCAAACAACGTTGGCGCAGGTTGCTGATGCCCTTTCTCATCGACCCACATCCACTTGCCGTCAAAGGTCGGCATGTGCCGCGCTTTAAGTTGTGCGACTGCCGGTTTGTCGATCCGCCTATAAAACGTAAACTGTGCGATTTTCATGATCTTCGGATCAATCCAGAGGATCATGGTGTTGGCATCTTCGTAATCGCTCCATTTTTTTGCGTCATGCCAGAACGGATAGGGATACTGGCCAACATCGAGTTCGTTACGAAAACCCGCATTAGTGGTGATGCGATAGGTCTTGTCGTTGGCCACGTATTCCACCTCGTACTTGCCGTCCCACATCCACATCGGTGCGTATGTGCCAGTGAATACGTCGTTGCCAAACTGTGTGGCACGAAATTCTTTCAGGGGAGCCTTAATATCGTCGCCCGGCGGGCGGCCCCACAACACGAAATTCTTGAGGTTCGCGCGGAATACTGAATTGCGGCTGAACAATGCATCCCGGCAAGTTCTAAATGCCACCTGGTCGCTCACCGGTTTAACGGGACATTTCGCTGTCAACTCGGCCATCACCTTTACGGCAAGTGTATTTACCTTCGTGGCATCTTCTGGTGTCGGCTGATAGATTTCTGCTTCCGCCCATGCGGTGCCACTGGCAGGAAGAAGAAATGCAAGAAACAAAGCGCACATACGAATATTCATTGCAGTTTTCCTGAAAAACAAGAAATGCAATTCTAATCCGTCAAGTCCGGAATCGCTTCGGCAGCATTCTTCTCAACGTGTCATCGCGAACTTTGTAGTGATGGTACAGCGCCGCTAACGCGTGCATGCCGATCAGGAAGTAAGCGATAGTCGCACCTGTTTCATGCAGATCCTTCATCTGCTTGGCCAGCGCTTTATCCGGCTCGATCAGAAACGGTAAATCAAACAAAAACAAATGTACCGGTTTGCCCGCTGCACTCAGCGCCAGATAGCCGAGCACTGGGAGGGAAATCATGTATGCGTAGAGGAACAAATGCATGGCCTTCGCAAGCATTTCCTGCCAGACCGGTGGTGGCGGTGTGATCGGCGGCGTAACGCCGGTAAAGCGAATGAACAAGCGCGGCCATGCCAGCACAAAAATAACCAAGCCCAGCAAGTAATGCAGCAGCGCCATGTTCACACGCAGTTCGCTTCCACGCGGCGCGACGGATTTCAATTCCATCAGCGCACAGGTGGTGGCAATCAGCACCAGCATAAGCCAATGAATCGAGATCGTTACAGAGCCGTAAGCGGCCTTCGGTTTCACGTTGTTCAATAATGTCTTTCCAAAAGGTGGGGAAAATATTCAATAACTATTGCCGCAACATCATTTCGCGTGATCGAGATCCGGCAGGCGAAATGGATCGACACGCGTCATCACATTCAGTACCCGATGTCGCTGCATCACGCGGTCGCGTGCACAAACTGCAATGTCATGACCCGCTTCGACAGACAGTTTTCCATCGACTTCCAGATGCGCATCAACAATAATCATGTCGCCTATTTTGCGGGTACGCATATCGTGTACACCGCTCACACCGGGCGTTTCCGCCAGTGTTTGCCGAATCGACCGCACTTCCGCATCGTCCACCGAGCGGTCCATCAAATCGTGCAGAGCTTCCCAGGCAAAGCCCCAGTAAGTGCGCGAAAAATCCGACCGTGATTTGAATGCCGGTGAGTGCGCGATTTACAAGGACACTAACCCAGGTGCTGCGCGATGCTGCAGCCGTCCGTGCCGCAACGCTCTCGATTGGATCCTCAGTATTTTGATCGAAATCCATAAGACTCATTTTAGTTCATCGAATTCTACACTGCTGACTTGGTACACTTCACCCATGAGAGCCACACTGATTCTTCTACTTTTGCTGTCAGCTATCGCAAGCAACGCGCCGGCGAGTACGCCGGGTGAAGTTCCGCTCGGCGGACAACTTCGCGAATCGCGCATGTTTTCAGTGAACGGCCCGCCGCGCATGCTGTCGAGTTTTCGCGGCAAGCCGCTCATCATCAATGTATGGGCGAGCTGGTGCGGGCCATGTCGCAACGAGATGACTTCGTTGCAGCTGCTCTCGCAGATCGATACAAAGAAACAGTTCCGCGTCATCGGCATCTCGACTGACGACGATGCAATCGCTGCCACCGAGTACGTTGTCAAAACAAAATTGAGTTTCGAAAATTTCGTCGACCATGAGTTACTGCTCGAAAACATGCTTGGCGCCAATACCATTCCGCTGACGATTTTGGTCGACGCCAATGGTCGCGTATTAGCCAAAATTCTCGGCTCGCACGATTGGGCAAGTGCTGCGTCAATTGCGTTTGTGGAGAAGACGTTGCGAATCAGGATTGACCGCTAAGTCCAGCATTGGTGCGGCTTACGCAGCAGAAACGGCTGGACAAATGCGCCAATGCTTGACAACAGTATCTACAAAACCACACTTTCGAACGCCTGTCCCCCGCCATAACTCGACAGCGCAGTGACGTGTCCTCCCCGACTAATGTTCACCGCGCAATATTTCACTTCCGCAATTTTGCCGACCGGATCGAGCGCAGGGTTGGTCAACAAATTGGCGGCAGCTTCGTAAAACGCAAACGGAATAAACACCGCACCAGTTGGCGTACCTTCGTCGGCACGAGCTTTAAGCGAGATTGCGCCGCGTCGCGATTGCACGGTAATCACGTCACCCGCCAACGCACCGATATGTGCGAGATCAAGCGGATGTACTGAGGCCACCGCCTCTGGCTCGATTGCATCGAGCACCGATGCTCGCCGGGTCATCGAACCGGTGTGCCAGTGCTCAAGCTGACGGCCGGTGATGAGCACGAACGGGTATTCGGCGTCGGGGCGCTCGTCGGCGGGAATGATATCGGCAGGAACAAATTTTGCGCGGCCGCTAGCAGTCGGAAAATCGGTCGTGAACACCACTGGCTGGCCGGGATCGTCGTCGCCCGTACAGGGATACGTGACAGACGATTCGCGTTCCAGCCGTTCCCACGAAATACCCGCCATCGAATTCATCGCTGTGCGCATTTCATTGTAGACAGACTCGACACCACTCTCCGCACCCGCGTAATTCCAGTTCAGCCCAAGACGTTTTGACAGTTGCTGAATGATCCACAGATCCTGCCGGGCATCTCCCGGCATATCCAGAGCGCGACGGCCGAGCTGCACCATGCGATCGGTATTGGTGACGGTGCCCATTTTTTCCGGCCACGCCGATGCAGGCAAAATCACGTCGGCGAGGTACGCGGTTTCCGTGAGGAAAATATCCTGCACCACCAGCATTTCAAGCTTGGCCAAGCCGCCGCGTGCGTGATTGGCGTCGGGATCCGACATCGCAGGGTTCTCGCCCATCACATACATGCCTTTGATTTTTCCATCGTAGGCCGCGTCCATGATTTCGACGACTGTCAATCCGGGCTTGGGATCCAACTTGGTGTCCCAGAGTTTTTCAAAACGCGCGAACGCTTCCGGATTGTCGACGCGCTTGTAGTCTGGAAACATCATCGGGATCAGGCCGGCGTCCGATGCGCCCTGCACATTGTTTTGCCCGCGCAAAGGATGCAAACCGCTGCCGGGTCGGCCGATCTGGCCAGTCATCAGGGTTAATGCAATGAGACAACGCGCATTGTCGGTACCGTGCACATGCTGCGAAATTCCCATGCCCCAGAGGATCATCGAGCCTTTGGATGTGGCGAACGCGCGTGCAACCTCACGCAGCGTTTCAGCAGGAATGCCACAAAGCGGCGCCATTTTTTCCGGGCTGTAGTTTTTTGCGTTTTCCTTCAGCGCCTCAAAATTAGCGGTGCGGTCGCGGATGAAATCCTCATTCACCAAGCCTTCATCGATGATGGTGTGGATCATCGCATTCAACATCGCGACATCGGTATCAGCCTTGAACTGGAGTTTGCGCCAGGCATGGCGGCCAAGCTCAGTGCCCCGCGGATCGGCGACAATCAGTTTCGCGCCATTTTTTACCGCGTTCTTTATCCAGGTTGCGGCTACCGGATGGTTCGACGTTGGGTTGGCACCGATCAGAAAAATGACTTCGGCCTTGGCAACATCGGACACTTGATTGGACACGGCGCCAGATCCCACACCTTCGAGTAATGCCGCTACAGAAGAGGCGTGACACAACCGCGTGCAATGGTCAACGTTATTGGTGCCAAATCCGGTGCGTACCAGCTTCTGGAAAAGATACGCTTCTTCATTGCTGCCCTTGGCGCTACCGAATCCCGCCAGCGCATTCTTGCCGTGGGTATCGCGAATCTTCGCGAGCGTATTTCCTGCGAGATCGAGCGCCTCTTCCCAGGTTGCTTCGCGGAATACGTCGCGCCAGTTATCGGGATCAAGTTTGAAGTCCGCAGTTTTGGCGACGCCGGTTTTGCGGATCAGTGGCTTGGTCAATCGTTGCTGGTGATGCGCGTAATCAAATCCGTAGCGACCTTTCACGCAGAGGCGATTGTGGTTCGACGGGCCATCGCGGCCATCGACGCGAATGATGGTGTTGTCCTTGATGTGATAGGTAAGCTGACAACCGACGCCGCAATAAGGACACACGCTGTCCACGGTTTTATCGGCGACGATGGCATATGCCTCCTTCGCCGGTGACAGTGCGCCGGTGGGGCACGCCTGTACACATTCACCGCAAGCCACACAGGTGCTTGCCCCCAACGGATCATCGAAATCGAAAACGATTTTCGACCGTGCGCCACGGAACGCGTAGCCGATAACATCGTTCACCTGCTCTTCGCGGCAGGCGCGCACGCAGCGCGTGCACTGGATGCAGGCATCGAGATTGACCGTCATCGCGGGATGCGAAAAATCCGCATTTGGTTGCAGGCGCGGCTTGAAACGGGATGTAGTGACGCCAAGTTTTTCGGCCCACATCGTCAACTCGTTGGCGCCTGGTTTGTAGTTTTTTGGCGGCGCGTCTGAAGTTAAAAGCTCCAGCACCATCTTTTGTGACGCTTCTGCGCGCGGCGAATTGGTGGTGACTTCCATGCCGTTGGCGGGATGGCGACAGCACGAGGGGGCGAGTACACGCTCACCCTTGATTTCGACCACACATGCGCGACAGTTACCGTCAGCGCGATAGCCGGGCTTGTAGCAAAGATGCGGAATGTCGATACCGTTCTGCCTGGCAATTTCGATCAGCGTTTGATCGGCCAGCGCTGTGATTTTCTCGCCGTCCAGCGTAAATTCAATTTCTTCCGCGCGGATGATGGGTTCGTTCATTGCATTCATCACGCAATCTCCTGTGGGAAATATTTGATGACACAGCGAATCGGATTCGGTGCCGCCTGCCCCAACCCGCAGATCGACGCATCGACCATCACTTGCGACAACTCTTCCAACAGCCCGGTTTGCCATTTCGATTCTTCAAGCAGATGCGCCGCTTTTTCAGTCCCGACCC
>JANYFH010000296.1 GCA_025362705.1 Betaproteobacteria bacterium | reverse complement strand
TAACCGTTCGAATGCGCGCCACTTGATGCCAGGCCGAGCACAACGTCACCCGGCACGATGCTGCGGCCGGTGATGATGTTCTCCCTTTCAATCAGGCCGACAGCGAATCCGGCGAGGTCGTATTCGCCTTCCGGATACATCGAGGGCATTTCGGCTGTTTCACCGCCGATCAGCGCGCAGCCCGCCAATTCGCAGCCGTGAGCGATGCCTTTGACGACATCGGTTGCGATTGCAACATCCAGTTTGCCGCAAGCGAAATAATCCAGGAAGAAAATCGGTTCGGCACCCTGCACCAGAATATCATTCACGCTCATCGCCACCAGATCCTGGCCGACCGTATCGTGCTTGTTCAAGTGAAAGGCAAGTTTCAGTTTGGTGCCGACGCCATCGGTGCCCGACACCATCACCGGGTTTTTGAATTTTTTCGAGACTTCTACCAGCGCACCGAAGCCGCCGATCCCGCCCAGCACTTCCGGTCGCATGGTGCGTTTGGCGAACGGTTTGATATTTTCAACGAGCTGGTCACCCGCGTCGATATCGACACCGGCTTCTTTGTAGGTCAGGGGAGAGAGAGAATTTGTCATGGCCGATGCGCGCAAACCGGTACTTCTGGCTGGCGCGGGTTATGAGTTACGATGGGTGAATCTAACGATCAGGATTTTACTGGAAATGCCTTCTCGCCGCCCCTATGACGTTCGATTCGGGACAACTCCCGCCTTCCTCGCGCGATTGCGTGCCAAGCGAATACCGACGATACCGCGTGGCCCGGACTGGAATACCGCGCTGTTCGCAATATTCTTTCTCGCTCTCGGCGGCCTATTGTGGCTGCTCTCGCCGATCCTGGCACCGTTTCTTGCGGCGGCGATCCTCGCCTACATTTTCGCTCCGGTCGTCGACAAGCTCGAAGCACGCGGCGTGGCGCGCGCGATTGGCACGCTGATCGCAGTATTGCTGCTGCTGCTGGCGATAGTGTTGCTATTCCTGATTGTGCTGCCGCTGTTTACCAATGAGATAGCCCAATTGACACAGGAGTTTCCAGGCTTCGTCGAAAAACTGAAGACAAGCGTCATACCGTGGATCAACGAAAAAGCCGGACTCTCAATCACGTTGGATTCTTCGTCTTTTCGTCAATTCATCGCGGACAACATGTCCGATGCATCGGGCATTGCAAAAAAAATATTCGCGTCTGTCGGCGTTGGTGGGCTGGCGGTGGCTGGATTCCTGATCAACCTGATGTTGATACCTGTCGTGCTGTTCTACGTTCTGCGCGATTGGGACATCATGATTGCGAGTATCGACAGCGCGATCCCGCGCCGTATCCACCCGACAGTAACCACCATTGCCCGCGAAATCGATGCCGTTCTATCCGAATTCCTGCGCGGACAGATTTCAGTGATGCTGATTATGTCGGTGTTCTACGTTGTCGGCCTGCGGCTGGCTGGACTCAATCTGGCTTTGCCTGTTGGGCTGATCACGGGCCTGCTGGTGTTCGTTCCGTATCTGGGCATTGGTACAGGATTGGTGCTGGGAACGGTGGCTGCAGTGATGCAGTTTCCATCGATCAATGACGTTGCGCTGGTGTGGGTGGTTTTCGCCATCGGCCAGCTTATCGAAGGCTTCGCGGTCACACCCTGGCTGGTGGGCAATCGCATCGGGCTGCATCCCGTCGCCGTGTTATTCGCGTTGCTCGCGTTCGGACAGGTGTTCGGATTTTTTGGTGTACTGCTCGCGTTACCGGCCAGTGCGGCAATATTGGTTGGACTGCGGCATCTAATGGCGCATTACCACGCCAGTAATTTGTACCGCAGCCAACAATAACCTAAAAATTTGCACCCTTTAATAATTTGATCGCTTCCTCAGTGCTGCGACGCATGCGGTTAAACGCCACGCCGAGCACGCCGATCTCATCCTTCGATTTCGGTACGAATTCCGGAATCGCGAAATTACCAATCGAGACGGCGTCTGCCTGAAGCGCCATCTCCGCGACCGGGCGGACAATCATCCGGTCCAGCATTAGATTCAGTACAAAAAACACGGCGAAAAAGACGGCGCCAATCGAACTCATCAACGTGGTCAGCGCCAGATTGACGTTCGCAAGAATAGGTGCGAGATCGATGTTGGCCAAACGGATGGTGGCGGCGCCAGTCTCAGCCGCGCGAAACGTGCGCGCCACCGCGAGGCGCTGGCCGCCTGACGGCGCAGTGATTATTTCCGCCATCTGACCGCTGCTATTGGATTTCAATCGCTGCGCGACCTGCGCCTCGATGCCGCTTAGATTTTCGCCGGGCGGGAACTCGCGGATTTTCATGTCGACGAGCCGTGAGCCAAGTCCGGACGCAATGCGTGGATCGAGTTTGGCAAAGCTCGCTGCGTCGAGCACCACCATTGCTGCCCGCTGTGCGTCATCAATGGCCTGTTGTTCGAGATAGCGTTTTGCAACCACGCCTACCGCGGCGAAGCCCGCCAAAAAAATGATGAGCAACATCAGGTTGAATTTGAGTCTCAGGCCCATGATGGGCTCTCCTTGTTTGGTTATCG
>JANYFH010000295.1 GCA_025362705.1 Betaproteobacteria bacterium | reverse complement strand
ACGGCCACTTTTGGCCACTCGACGATTGCCGAAGGCATCGCCGTGAAGGAGCCGGGGAAAATCACACGTGATATCGTCCGGAAACTGGTTTCCGACATCGTGCTGGTCGATGAAGGCGATATCGAGGAAGCCATCGTGATGCTGCTGGAAATCGAAAAGACGGTGGTTGAAGGTGCGGGTGCGGCCTCGCTTGCCGCATTGATGAAACATCGCGCGCGGTTTGCAGGCAAGCATGTGGGAATCGTGCTGTGCGGCGGCAACATCGATCCTTTGGTGCTGGCGGGCATCATTCAGCGCGGCATGGTTCGTTCGGGCCGCCTGACGCGGCTGAAAGTGGAACTGCGCGACCTGCCTGGCGCGCTGGCACGCATCACCAGCGTGATTGCCGACGCCAATGCCAACATCGAGGAAGTGCATCACCAGCGTGCATTCACCAATCTTCCGGTACAGACGGCCGAAGTGGAATTCGTGTTGAAGACGCGCAACTACGCCCATGTCGAGCAGATTGTCGTGAAGCTGGGCGAAGTCGGATTCAAGGCGCGCGTGCAGCGTAACGACGAATGACCTGCCCCTCGTTCGCGGGATGCGCACTGCCGCATTTCGCGGTAGCATTCATTATCAACTGACAGGAGACACCCGTATGAAAGCAATACTACTGATCGCGACCGCCGCCATTGTTTCATTCGCCGCCAATGCACCGGCGCAGGAAATGCCCGGCGGGCTGTGGGAAATCAAGACCAAGATGGATATGCCAGGCCTGCCGCCGGAAATGGCTGCCAAGATGGGCGCTCACACGATGACCCACTGCGTCAAACCGGGCGAGCGCAAATGGAACGAGCAACGCAATCCGAATGATCGTACCGATAAGCAGTGCGAGCAGACCGACATGAAGGTCGATGGCAACAAGGTTTCGTGGAAAATGGCGTGCAAGGACGGCACCACCGGCGAGGGCACTGTTACGCACAATGGCAAGGATGCCTACAAGATGGACATGGCCATGAATTCACCGCGCGGCAACATGAAAATCCAGACCGAAGGCAAGCGCATCGCGGACACTTGCGAAAAGAAATGATCCACGCATCGCGGGAAAAAAAACGGGAGCGCTGGTTCCCGTTTTTTTTCGCACTGCAAAGTTGTTCAACGGCGAATCAATGCAATTTGTAGGCTGGGTTAGGCGCAGCCGTAACCCAACAAGCGATGCAAAAATTGGCCAAAGTTGTTGGGCTACGCCGCTGCGCGTCTAACCCAACCTACACCGCAAGCGATTGCCGCAGCGCCCCATAGCGTGCTTTCAGTGCCGCAGGCAAATGGTACGCAAGCTTGGTCAGCAATTCATCGTGCAATACGAGTTCCTGCTGCCACTGTGATTGATTGACCGCCGTGATCGCCTTGAACGTGGCCTCGGAAAAGTCGGCGCCATGCCAATCGAGATCGCTGTAATCGGGAATATTGCCAAGCGCAGTTTGGTGCGCTGACGCTTTACCCTCAACACGCTCGATGATCCATTTCAGTACGCGCATATTGTCGCCAAAGCCCGGCCAGACAAATTTGCCCTGCTCGTTCTTGCGAAACCAGTTCACGCAATAGAGTTTCGGCGCCGCGTTACCAACTCTTGCGCCGACATTAATCCAGTGGTCAAAATAATCCGCCATGTTGTAACCACAGAACGCGATCATCGCGAATGGGTCGCGGCGCACGACACCGACTTGCCCGGTGATAGCTGCCGTGGTTTCGGAGCCGAGGGTCGCCGCCATGTAGACGCCTTCGTTCCAGTTGTTGGCTTCTGTTATCAATGGCACTGTTGATGAGCGACGGCCACCAAAAATCATTGCCGAGATCGGCACACCGTTCGGGTTGTCCCATTGCGGATCCAGCGATGGGCAACTGGTCGCGGCGACGGTGAAGCGCGAATTTGCGTGCGCGGCAAGACGGCCGCAATCGGGCGTCCAGTCTTTACCCTGCCAGTCGGTGAGGTGCGCGGGCGGCACTTTGGTCAGGCCTTCCCACCACACATCGCCTTCGGGTGTAAGCGCAACATTGGTGAAAATGGTGTTGGCCTTCACGGTTTCCATGCAGTTGGGATTGGTTTCGTACGACGTGCCGGGAGCCACACCGAAAAATCCTGCTTCAGGATTGATGGCGTACAATTTTTCCATCCCCGATTTTTCGTCAACTACGGGCTTGATCCACGCGATGTCATCGCCTACCGTCGTCACTTCCCAGCCCTGTTGCTTGAAAGACTCGGGCGGGATCAGCATTGCAAAATTGGTTTTGCCGCAGGCCGACGGGAATGCTGCGGTCACGTAATGTTTCTTGCCCTCCGGTGTTTTCACGCCGAGGATCAGCATGTGTTCCGCAAGCCAGCCTTCGGCACGGCCCATGACGGATGCGATGCGCAGCGCAAAACATTTCTTGCCCAATAGCGCGTTACCGCCGTAGCCGGATCCGTAAGACCAGATCTCGCGTGTTTCGGGAAAGTGCACGATGTATTTGTGCTCATGGTTGCAGGGCCAGGCAACATCCCTTTGTCCTGCCGAAAGTGGCGCGCCAACCGAATGCAGCGCCGGCACGAACACGCCATCACGCCCGAGTGCGTCGAGCACTTTTCTGCCCATGCGCGTCATCAGCTTCATATTGACCGCGACGTAGGGTGAATCGGAAAGCTCAACGCCGATGTGCGCAATATGCGAGCCTAGCGGGCCCATGCTGAACGGCACGACGTACATGGTCCGGCCCTGCATACAACCGTCAAAAAGCTTGTTGAGCGTGGCCTTCATCTCGACCGGTGCAACCCAGTTATTGGTCGATCCGGCGTCTTCCTTTTTTTCCGAGCAAATATAGGTGCGATCTTCGACGCGCGCCACGTCGCTTGGGTCGGAAAGCGCCAGATACGAATTAGGCCGCAGTTTTTCGTTGAGCTTCTTGAAGGTACCCGCGCTGACCAGTTCGGCACAGAGTCGATCATATTCCGCGTCCGAACCATCGCACCAATAGATGCGGGAAGGTCTGGTGAGGGCGGCAATTTCATTTACCCATGCCAGCAATTTCTTGTTGGCTGTCAGCACGTCGTTCAGATGAACGGGCTTCGCCTGCCGAATGGGCTGAGCTTTCGCATGCATATCAATTTCTCCGGGAAAGCGCCATCGAGATGGCCTGAAACGCGATCATTGAAGCTCGTCGCATTTTCGGTATTTG
>JANYFH010000249.1 GCA_025362705.1 Betaproteobacteria bacterium | reverse complement strand
CCGCTGCCCTGGATGGTTGGTCCGTTGGTGGCGATGGCAGTCTGCAATTTCAGCGGTGCCCGCTTGGCCGCTCCTCCGCTGGGACGAGAGTTTGG
Organism: Betaproteobacteria bacterium; assembly: GCA_025362705.1. GTDB lineage: Bacteria > Pseudomonadota > Gammaproteobacteria > Burkholderiales > Usitatibacteraceae > UKL13-2. The sequence goes on along the minus strand of JANYFH010000249.1, from coordinate 2,555 downwards.
GCAGTTCTTCATTGCCGTTACGCTGGGGCTATATTTCACGCCGCCTGTTGCTGGCGAAGTGTTGGGTAACGCGCCAGTACTAGTTGCGGCGGCGCTCGGCGCGATCCTGATTGGCTACGCAGGCAGTCGCGCGCTGGCGGGGTTAGCACGCATCGACGAGGCCACAGCATTCTTTGCCAGCGTACCGGGTGGCGCGATGGAGATGGCCAACCTTGCTGACCGTTATGGTGCATTGGTGGATAAGGTCGCAGTTGCCCATTCGTTACGTATCCTTGTAGTGGTGTGCATAATCCCGGCCATGTTAACTATGGCTGGTGTGCACGGCGGCGACGTGTATCGACCTGTGGTGCTCCCGTTCCAGTGGACCGGATTACTGCTGCTGTTTGGTATCGCCGCAATTGGTGGCATGTTGTTTTACAGGGTTCGATTCCCCAACCCGTGGATGATGGGGCCGCTGATCGCGATCATTTTTGCGACAGCCTCGGGATTCGAGTTTTCGTCCATGTCAGGGTTTCTGACCAATTGCGGTCAGGTGCTGCTCGGATGTGCATTAGGCACGCGTTTCTCACGCCAGTTTTTGAGTGATGCACCACGCTTTGTTGCGGTGGCATTACTCTGCATCATCTTGACGATGATGCTCTCGGCGGCGATGGCATGGGGGCTGGCAAAGGCAGCAGGTATCTTTGTGCCAAGCATGATATTGGCGACTGCTCCCGGCGGCATTGCAGAAATGTCGATAACCGCCCGCACTCTGCAGCTTGGTGTCGCATTGGTCACAGCCGCGCATGTAATGCGAGTGCTCATCATCCTGACGCTGACCCTGCCCGCGTTTCATTTGCTGCGTCGATTGCGCGGTCAAAAATAGAGACGAAAAAAAAACGGGGCAGCTAGAACTGCCCCGTTTTTAAATGACTGACCCGAAAAACAGTACTACTTTGCCTTTGCGTCTTTTTTCGGTGCTTCTTTCGGCGCATCTTTCTTCGCTTCTTCTTTCTTGGCCTGCTTGGCGATGATCAAATCCTTGATCGCGTCATAGTCGGCTTGAGAAAGAATTTTCTTTTTCACGAGGTCGTCCTTACCACTCCAGGGGCGTCCTTTGATAATGGCCTTGGCCTTAGCTTCGCCAATTTTCGGCAGTGACGCGAGCTCTTTGTCAGTCGCGGAATTGATATCCATCGGCTCCTTCTTTGCATCCGCTGCCAGTGCTGGCTCTGCTTTGGCAGCGGGTGCCGGAGCAGCCTTGGCGGCCGGTGCTGCAGCGGGTTTTGGTGCTTCCTGCTTCTGCGCGAACGCAGCACCGGATGCACCAATCAACAGTGCGGCGGCGAGGGTGATAATTTTTTTCATGTAGTCTCCAAATGATCGTGAGGTGAATTGGCCTGTTGAACGGCTTTTGGGCTGCGCACGTACATAGCGCCGCGCATATTTAATCACAGGACAAAAATTGCTGCCTGAAAATCGGCAGCATTGTTTTAGATCGCCGCTTACAATCAACGCCATGAACAAACAACGGTTTACCGAACGCGACGAAGAATTCTGGCGTGCCCTGCAGAGCCGGGATTCGTCCTACGAAGGTATTTTTTTTCTCGGTGTCAAAACCACCGGCATTTTTTGTCGACCGATCTGCTCCGCGCGTAAACCCTTGCGCAAGAACGTGGAGTTTTTCGCTGGCAAGTCCGAGGCGCTGCATGCAGGGTTTCGCCCCTGCCTGCGCTGTAAACCGATGCAGACGACCGGTGAAGTACCCACCCTGGTCGAAAAATTGCGCAAGCAGATCGAGCAAGATCCGTCGGAGAGATTGCGGGAGCGCGACTTGCTTGAGATGGGAATCGATCCGTCGACGGCGCGTCGGCAGTTTCAACGTTACTTCGGAATGTCGTTTCATGTTTATCAACGGGCACGGCGCATGGGTTCTGCGCTGGCCGCTGTCAGAAAGGGGGCCAATGTGCTCGACACACAACTTGACCATGGATTTGAGTCCTCAAGCGGATTTCGCGAAGCGTTCGGCAAACTATTCGGCGCTGCGCCATCAAAGTCGAGCGCCGTACACTGTCTCTTTGCAAAGTGGATTGAGTCGCCGCTGGGCGCAATCCTGGCGTTGGCCGATGACGACGGGCTATATGTTTTCGACTGGGTGGATAGACGCGGTTTGGAACGTGAAATCGTGAGGTTGCGCGAGAAGACAAAGTTTGCGATCGTGCCGGGTTTGCATCCGGTACTTGAACAAGCGACACGCGAAATCAACGAATATTTTGCCGGCACGCGGAAAACATTTACTTTGCCTTTCGCGTCGAGGGGCACCGATTTTCAGCGACGTGTATGGGACGAACTGTTGCAGATTCCGGCAGGTGAAACGCGCTCATATGCCGAGATCGCCAGGTGCATTGGCCAGCCCAAAGCTGTACGTGCGGTGGCGCGCGCAAACGGCGACAACTTCCGGGGCATCGTCATTCCCTGCCATCGGGTGATTGGATCTGACGGATCGCTCACGGGCTACGGTGGTGGACTGGCGCGCAAACAGTGGTTGCTAGATCATGAGCGGCAAATGACGAAAC
>JANYFH010000238.1 GCA_025362705.1 Betaproteobacteria bacterium | reverse complement strand
TCGGACGAAATCTCGATACGGATCATCGGATATTCCTTGCCATCGGTCCATTTCATTTTTTCCTTGCCCTTGGTTTCGACGGTCGAGCGGGTTAGGAATTTGAAATCACATGAAGAATCAAAAAAGATGACTTCGTGGTATTCGGGATGGGTATTCGGTTTCATGCTGTTTGCCTTTCTTTCCGTAAAGGGTGGCTACTAAAGCTACCTCTATGCAGACAAGTGTTTGAAGAACCTGTGATTATGCCGGATTTCGGCCCAAAAGGCAACGCACGGAACAGGGTGGTTTTAGTCTGGCCCGCAGTCTAAGCCTACGAATCTATTAGCCTTTTTTCATCGAATCGAAGAATTCCCCATTGTTTTTGGTCGCCTTAAGTTTATCCACCAAAAACTCGGTGGCTTCGAGTTCATCCATGCTGTACATCATTTTGCGCAGCACCCAAACCTTTTGCAGCAATTCAGGCTTGATCAGCAATTCTTCTTTACGCGTTCCTGAACGATTTACATTGATTGCCGGATAAACGCGCTTTTCAGCGGCACGGCGGTCAAGGTGTACTTCCATGTTGCCCGTACCTTTGAATTCTTCGTAAATCACATCGTCCATACGGCTACCGGTATCGATCAGCGCGGTCGCGATGATAGTCAGCGATCCGCCTTCTTCGATATTGCGTGCGGCGCCAAAAAAGCGTTTTGGCCGCTGCAAGGCATTTGCGTCGACACCACCGGTCAACACCTTCCCGGAAGCCGGGACCACGGTATTGTAGGCGCGTGCCAGGCGGGTGATGGAGTCGAGCAGGATCACGACATCCTTCTTGTGCTCGACCAGGCGCTTGGCCTTTTCGATCACCATTTCAGCGACCTGCACGTGGCGGGTGGCGGGTTCGTCGAAGGTTGATGAAACCACTTCACCTTTCACGGTGCGGGTCATTTCGGTTACTTCTTCTGGACGCTCGTCGATCAACAATACGATGAGCATGACTTCCGGATGGTTTGCCGTGATGGCATGTGCAATGTGCTGCAGCATGACGGTTTTGCCGGACTTTGGCGAAGCGACCAGCAAGCCACGCTGACCTTTGCCGATCGGCGCGATGATGTCAATCACACGGCCGGTGATATTTTCTTCGGATTTGATATCGCGTTCAAGCGTGAACGGCTTGTTAGGAAATAGAGGCGTGAGATTTTCGAAAAGAATCTTGTTCTTCGCGTTCTCCGGCGCTTCACCGTTGACCTTGTCGACTTTCACCAGTGCAAAATAACGCTCGCCTTCTTTAGGTGTGCGAATTTCGCCCTCGATGGTGTCGCCGGTATGCAGATTGAAACGGCGAATCTGCGAAGGGCTCACATAAATGTCGTCCGGGCCGGCGAGGTAGGAAATGTCGGGAGAGCGCAGAAAGCCGAAGCCGTCCTGCAGCACTTCGAGCGTGCCATCGCCGAAAATAGCTTCGCCTTTTTTTGCCTGGTGTTTGAGCAGCGCGAAAATGAGTTCCTGTTTGCGCAGGCGGTTGGCGCCCTCAAGTTCGAGTTGGTTTGCCATCTCGACGAGTTCGGAGACGTGCTTTAATTTGAGTTCAGATAGTTGCATGGCTTTGGTTGTTTGAAAAATGCGGACAGGAAATAGCCGCTAAACATAGCGCCTCTCCACGCGGGTTTTCCGAGGGATCCTAAGGAAAACCGGGTTTCAACTCACAAGGTTGGGAGGTAGGGCGGAGGTGCTATAGGTAACTACAGGTAACTGCGGGACATCTACGGAATGACAATCAACGCAGATTTCGGTGCAGGATAGGGCGCTGGCGCGCCCTTGTCAATAACTAAATGTTGGCGTCGATAAATGCGGCCAGCTGGGATTTGGACAGGGCACCGACCTTCGTTGCTTCAACATTGCCGTTTTTGAACAGCATGAGGGTCGGAATTCCGCGAATGCCGTACTTCGGCGGGGTCGCCTGATTCTCATCGATATTCAGTTTGGCCACTTTGAGCTTGCCCGAGTATTCCTTGGCAAGGTCGTCAAGAATCGGGGCGATCATTTTGCAGGGACCACACCATTCCGCCCAGTAATCGACCAGCACCGGCGTGGTGCTTTGCAGGACTTCGGCGTCGAATGTGTCATCGGAAACATAGGTAATCGCGTCGCTCATCGGGAACCCCAAAATGGAAAGCTGAAGAACATTATGACATTGAACGCCGCATCAAGCGCGTTGCGCCCAATGACGGCGGCACAGTGCCGGTCTGATAAAATGCGCTGTCAGAAATTGAAACCCAAGGGCAGTGTATGACTTACGTTGTGACCGAATCCTGTATCAAGTGCAAATTTACCGATTGCGTCGATGTGTGTCCGGTTGATTGTTTCCGCGAAGGACCGAACATGCTGGTTATCGACCCTGACGAATGTATCGACTGCACCTTGTGCGTGGCTGAGTGTCCGGTTGAGGCAATATTTGCCGAAGACGATGTTCCGGAAAATCAGCGCAAGTTCATCGCAATCAATGCCGAACTCACAAAAGGCTGGAAGCCAATCATCGCAAGGAAACCCGCGCCAGCTGATGCCGATGACTGGGCAAAAGTAACAGACAAAGCGCACCTGCTCGAGAAATAGCCGCCGCAGCGTTGCTTGCGTAGTTCGTGCGACGGTCGAAGGAAATGAAAGTGAGTGCGGTGTGAGTTCTCCTTCTGCTTCGATCGATTCTGATTTACTCACGACCCGGCAGCTATTTGAAGCGTTATTGCACGAGCAGCGTGCCACGGTAGTCACACCCAATCGGCGTCTCGCGGTCTATCTCAAAGACCAATTCGATATCTCGCAACGCCTTGCCGGGCATGCGGCTTGGGCAACACCCGATATCCTCCCGTTTTCAACGTTTCTTGAACGCAGCTACCGTGCGCTGTGTTTGCAAACTGAAAAAGGAGCGCATCCGCAACTGCTTGATGCCCCGCAAAGTCTGTTGCTCTGGGAACAGGTGGTGCGTGCATCAGATGTGAGCAGCCATTTACTGAGTCTCACGAAAACCGCCAGGCAGGCCGCCGCCGCATGGTCCGTGGCGCATGCGTGGGAACTGCTGCCGGCCATGCGGCGAATGACACTCTCTGAGGATGCCGAGGTTTTTCTAGGCTGGACGAAGCGATTCCAGCAACTTTGCCGCGAGCGCGAGGTGA
>JANYFH010000342.1 GCA_025362705.1 Betaproteobacteria bacterium | reverse complement strand
GCTTTGGCGCGGCGAAGGTTCGTTTCGTCCTCATAGCGCTGATTACTTTCTGCGATCGCGCGCTGACGAGCTTCGGTGCTCATCTGACGTTGATCTTCATAATTGCCAACGACAGGCGGCGTTACGCCTGGCCGATCATCGACGACATACTGTTTTTTCTGGCTCTCGGCCGAGCGCAATTCGTTGACGTCCTGATGCTGTTTTTCATCCGCATCGCGCTGGGCGCGCAGTTCTTCGACCAGCCTTTTCGCGTCGGCGATACGCCTTTGTTCGAGTTCCTCGATGCGGCGGGCCTGTGCTTTTTCTGCGGCAATGCGTTCTTGTTCCAGACGCAGGTTGGTTTGGTTACGGTCATATTGCCAGTAGATGCCGCCGCCCAAAACAACAATGGCAAGCACAATGCCCAGCGTGCGTGTCGACAATAAGCCGTTCGCGGATGCGTCGGATTTTTCATGCAATGCCGTATCGTATGCGTCGCGTTTGGCCGGCGAACAAAGTACATCGGATGCAGCCTGCACTGCGGCGAGGCGCGACGCTCTTGCTGAGGACGACAATTTCGCGTCTGCGTTTATTCTTTCTTTGGCGGCATCGATTGCACGGCGTATAGCTGCGTCGTTTGCGCTTTGGCGAAGACCAAGAATTTCGTAATAGTTGCGTGACATCGTGAGACTCAGCTATGGACGGCTAAATTATAAATACAATCAGCAGTACGGCAATTTGCGAATAACAAAAATGTTTTGCACTTTTTTCTATTTCCTGACCGGTTTCGTCGCTTCATAGCGCGCCTTGTTTTCAGCGTTGGGCGGATACAAACCCGGCAGCGAAGCACCGCTTGCGACCTCCTGCATGATCCAGTTTTCCAGGCGCTCCTGCTCAGGTGCCGCCGCGACGATTTCATCGAGCAACGTCGCCGGTATCAGCACTGCGCCGTCATCGTCGGCCACCACCACGTCGTCAGGAAACACCGCCACGCCGCCGCAGCCGATTGGTTCCTGCCAGTTCACGAATGTGAGCCCTGCAACCGACGGCGGTGCCGCTGCGCCTTGGCACCACACCGGCAAATTGGTACCCAGCACGCCGGCCAAATCGCGTACCACGCCATCGGTCACCAATGCCGCGACGCCGCGCATTTTCATGCGTGCGCAAAGAATGTCGCCGAAGATACCTGCATCGGTGACGCCCATCGCATCTACGACGGCAATGCAGCCCGCCGGCATCGCCTCAATCGCCGCACGGGTGGAGATCGGTTTGGACCAGGATTCGGGCGTGGCGAGATCGTCGCGCGCAGGCACGAAACGCAGGGTGAATGCGCGCCCCACCAGACGAGGTTGACCAGGCCTGAGCGGACGCGTGCCGCGCATCCACACATTGCGCAGACCTTTTTTGAGCAGCAGGGTGGTGATGGTCGCGGTCGTTACGCTGGAAAGCGTATGGATGACGTCAGCGTTCAGGGTCATGGATGGCACTTACTCAATGTCTAACCAACTGATTTCAAAAAAAGAAAAACATAGGCGATAAACCTGAATGTAGAGACGAAGCTCCAGTACGGCACTCACTCCAAGAGAAGTCAACACGCGCGCCTCCAATCGAGGCGCCCTGACTCATTTCATTTTTTTGTTTCAAATCAGTTGCTTGGAGATTAAGTAAGTGCCATCTCACGCTGACCACTTTGTTTTTACCCTTTTTATTGATTTTCGTTGATTGGCGGCCTTGAGAATGCCGCCCTCATGCGAATGTAGAAACTGTAAAGGCCCCATTTGTAAGTTGGGTACCAGGCATAAGCCTGGCGCGCCGACGCTGCGGCACGATGGAGATTTCCCGCCTTCACCGCCAACAGCGTCAGGCGCCGGCTGGCCGTGCCCCCCAGCTCAGTTGCATAACGCCGCGAGGCCGGATGATTGCATGCATGTAAGAGGTGAGCGGCAATATTGACCAGCGTGAGCTGCCTGTCGCCTTCGCTTTGCTGCGTTGAGGCATTGCTGGTTTTTGACTTATCGGGAATATTGTGACGTGATACCGCTTGATGCCGGTAAACGATCTGGTCACACACATCGACTGCGCGCACATACAGGTCAAGATCCTCAGCGTAGCGGGCGCTTTCCCAGAATCCGTTGAGTCCCAACAATACCTCGCGGCGAAAAACACAACTGTTCAAGTGCGCAAAATCGCCCGAACAGACAAGGCAATCTTCCCGGTCTACGGGAATGTTTACCAGCGGCAGGCGATCTGCGAGGCGCCGCACAAGCTGCGGCTGCCATATATCGCGGTCCAGCGCGTCCGCCCTGAAAGCAAGCTGATTCGCAAACACCAGATCCACCCGCGCATCATTTTCAAAACAGCGTACCGAATCCTCGATATAGCGTTGGTCAATCCATTGATCGTCGTCATCGCAGAACGCGATAAGCGCGCCGCTTGCAGCGTTGATACCTTCGTTGCGCGCATAGGAGGGCCCGTTTCCGCCGGATCCGTGCCTGGGCAGACGGAGGTAGGTAACCTTCAGCGATTTGATTGCATCGCCGCAGGCCTTGTTGTGTTTGGCCTCCGATTCGTCAGATCCATCGTCAACCAGAATCACGTCGAGTGCGGAATAACTCTGCGAGGCGATTGACTCGAGCGCAACCTTCAAGAGGGCGGGCCGGTTGCGGGTCGCGACGATGACTGTGACTAACACGGCGTCTTTGCTGGGGACAAAATGCGCATGCAGAAATGAGGAAAAATTGAGTATAGCAAGATTGCCGCGCGCATTGCCGGTGCGCGGCTATGCAGAAGCGATAGCAGCGGTTTGCGCACTGACGTTTCCAGTGATTCCGCCTTGATAAGAACACCCGGGAAAACCGGGAGCGGTGCCAGTATCCCGCGGTTTTGTTTTGCCGAATGCAGCAATGACGCGGCTCTCCAGCTATTTTCGGATTTGTGTCCCTTGACGACAAGTAGGCTATTTCTTGGCTTTTTTGATGTCGTTTCGAAGCGCGTCCCAATAAAAGGGATCAGCGTTGAATGGCACTTACTTAATGCCTAACAAATTGATTTAAAAAAAGTGAAATGAGTCCGGACGCTTAGATTGGAGGCGCGCGCCTTGACTTCTCCTGTAGTGAGGGCCGTACTGGAGCTTCGTCTCTACATTCTGCGTATATCGCCTATGTTTTTCTTTTTTTTGAAATCAGTTGGTTAGGCATTAAGTAAGTGCCATTCGGGTCATGGATATTTTCCTGCGAAATGATGAGGGTAGGTGCTTATAAGATGCGCAGCTATCGCCCCACCGCAAACAGCACCGCGTTGTTGATCGAATAGACCATACCATCTGGTCCGATCACGGTTGGTGTATATGCCTGCCCAATGCCGCTATTGAGGCGGATGCGCTGGGTGAATTGATTTACGGATAAATCCCATCGATAAAGCATGCCATCCTCGCTGTTGACGAGCACCGAGCGTGTAAGCGGATCGA
>JANYFH010000134.1 GCA_025362705.1 Betaproteobacteria bacterium | reverse complement strand
ACGGCAGCCGTACGTCCTCGACCGACGCGTTCATAGATGCCGTCGCACCCGCGATGGCGCTGGTGCCGGTGGGTTACCGGAGCCGCTTTCGCCACCCTAATGCCGCCGTGATGGAGCGATATGCATTACGCAAAATTCCGGTTTATCGCACCGATTTTCTGGGCGCAATTACGCTCAAATTTGCAGCCGGTGCGAAGGGTAAACCTGCGCTGTCCACATTTCGTGAGGAAAGTCGGCGCTATTGGATTGATCCGCCGCAGCGCGGGGCCAGCCGTGAGCCGGGCGCCAACGCCAACAAGGATGCAATCGTCAGCGAATAAAGCGTACGGTCACCGCGTGTTGCATTCGCGCACTATCCTTTATCTGCGCGCGTAGGTATCATTCGCCAACCTTCTTTTGACGCGTGCCCATCGTGAGGTATTTTTGGCCAAACACGAGGCGGTAGTGCAACCCAACAATGAGTATTCAATGGCTCGGGCGACCCTCTCCCTCCGACAAGTACTAACTGTTCCCTACGTAGTGCTGACACTGGCCGTGGCAGCCATCATCGGCGGCTTTTCGTATTTCGCGGGCAGCCAGGCGGTGTCGGCGGTATCAGAGGAATTGTTGCGCGATATGGTGAGCCGTATCAGCCAGGCGGTGGATCGGCATCTGGTGGGTTCGCGGGTGGCGCTGGATGCGGCGTTTCCCGAGGGCATGTTGGCGCCTGCCTCCATGGAGGCAGAAAGCGAGAATTTGCGCAACCGCATGTGGATTGCCACATCCCTCAATCCTGACCCTAATAATTATGTCTATTACGGCAATAGTCGCGGCCAGTTTGCGGGCGTGGTCAGGCACGATGACGGCATTGGCGAATGGCGTTCAGGACATTCGGCAACGACGCCGCGTGGACTGCAGCGTTTTGCCGGACTCAACGCGCCGCTGGAAAAAGCGATGGTCGAATCTAGACTGTACGATCCGCGCCAGCGACCCTGGTATCAACGCGCACTGGAGGTAAAGAAGCCAGTGTGGTCGCCCGTTTACGTCGATAACCGCACCGGTGAGCTGGTTGCAACCCGCACAAAACCGCTGTTTGACGCGAAGGGACAAATTGAAGGCGTAGCCGCGACTGACGTGTCGCTCAAAATGCTCAATGACTTTGTCCGTGCCTTGCGGGTTTCGCAAAATGGCGTGGCATTCGTTGCAGAACAAAACGGCGATCTCATTGCCTCGTCGTCAGATGATTCAACACGTTTGTCGCATGGTCAGAAGATACGTTTGAATGCGGCACAAAGTGGCAACGCACTGGTTCGTGCCACCTACACGGAAGTTGCCGACGTATTCAAGGCAGGACTCAAGAATGGCGAGCCGCAAGCACGCGAATTTGATGGCCCCGATGGAAAAATATATGCGTCCGTCAGCGCGATTCGCGATAGCGCAGGTCTTGACTGGATTACCGTTGTTGCAGTGCCGCGCAGCGACTTCATGGCCGGCGTGGTCGATAACGTCACGCGCACGGTTACCGTGGCAATCGTTGCCGCATTGATCGCGATGGCACTTGGCCTGTGGGTGCTCAACTGGGTTTCGCACGACCTTCGCCTGCTATCTAGTGCGGCGCGACGTTTGGGCGAAGGGCATCTGTTTATGCCGGTCGGCATTGCCCGCAAAGATGAATTGGGTGAACTTGCGCGCAATTTCGAGGCCATGCAAATGAGCCTGCAGACCGACAAGCTGACCGGTGCCTTTAATCGAGAGACCTTTGAGAAGCAGGTCACGCGGCGTATCGAAGAACATGCTTCTGGCTTAAGAAAGACCAGTTTTGCTGTGTTGTTTGTGGATCTCGATCACTTCAAGCGTGTGAACGATCAACTAGGGCACCAGACTGGCGACATCGTTCTGGCTGAATTGGCCGATCGTCTGAAGCACGCGCTGCGCTCCGGCGACATCGTTGGCCGCTATGGTGGTGACGAGTTTGTGGTGCTGCTGAGTGAAATCGAAAACGCCGCGGCGAGCCAACGTGTCAGGGAAAAAATAGAGCAACGAATGATGGAACCATTGCAGTCCATCGCGCCGGATATCGCAGCGAATGTACTAGTTTCTGCGTCGATCGGGATGGCGGTATATCCAGGAGCGGGGCCGGATGTTTCGTCGATGCTTGCTGCCGCAGATAAAGAAATGTACGAGCGCAAACACGCTACTCGCCAGACAATTTAGGCGGCGCACATAGACATCATCCTTGCGGTTCGCATGCGTTTTTTTGTTTAAACTCCAGCACTGACGGGGCTCCCAGGCATAAATGGCCCGCAATGCCGCACCAATGCTGGCTTCACTGCCTTTGTGGGCTGTACTAGACCGCCATTACCAGCTGTAGCCGATTGCGTCCGTACAGATAGGCGTAGCTGGAGTCGAGCGTCAATTCTCTGGTTAGATATACGCCCAGTCCGCCAATTTTTCGTTCGTCTGGCGGTACATCGAGTTGTGCCTTCGACATCGCCAGCGGATTGAATGGCACGCCTTGATCCAGGTAAGTGACGACAACCTTTCGGTCGAACTCGCTCAAAGAAATCCAGATCAGAAAATCGCTATCGCCGCGATGCCCGTGATTGACGGTATTGGTAAACAGTTCTTCAAGGATGAGATTCAAACGAAGGCTGGGCGTGCGCGCCAGCGACGCCTCCGCGCAAAACCGCTCAAGAAACTCCCGCGCCAGATGCCATGCACCAAGCTTTGCCGGAAACATGGCCTCAGCCTGCGTCTGGTTTTTCATGTGCGTTTGTTCATTGCCGAGCGGTTTAGTAAGGGATAAGATTAGATAAAATTTTGTCGATAAACCAATAATACAGGGGAAGCTACAATGTGGAGAAAATGGACGCTAGCATTCTGCGCTTGCACATTTGCGATGTCGGCTATGGCGGATGAAGTCGGTCATGTCAAAGTAGCAAAAGGTGCCGCCACAGTTCAGCGCAGCACCGGGAAAATCGCTTTAGTGCCGGGCATGAAAATTTTTACTGCCGATGTGATTACAACCGGCGCAGACGGTGCTGTCGGTATCACGTTCGTCGATAACAGCCTGATTTCGACCGGCCCAAACAGCGTGTTTGTCGTCGACCAATATACTTTTGACAGCACCACACATGTCGGACAGTTCGATGGCACGTTGAAGAAAGGTACGCTGGCGGCCATTTCCGGAAAAATGGTTAAACAGGTGCCGGAGTCGATGCGTATTCACACACCGTCAAGCATCATGGGTGTGCGCGGCACCGAGTTCCTGGTGAAGGTGGATGAAGCGTCGCGTCCTTAAGATGCGCTCCGTGAGCGCGGTTCAAAATTCACTTGGCGGGCTGTTGGTTGCCGTGTTGCTCGGTGCCTGCGCCCAGGCACCGAGTCGACCCGCGCTGGGCGATGAGTTGGTGGTAGTACTGCCCGGCACCGGTGGGAAAGTTGGTGGTGTTGTGGTGCGTCGCAACGATGCTGAACGTTTACTCGATGCACCTTTCGCCGCGTCGCGCATTGCAGCCGAAGGCAAACCTGAGCCAGTAATATTGACACCCGAACAGGTGCACGATATTTTCAGTGCAACCGTCGCGGCTTTGCCAGGTCGACCAGCCACTTTCATGCTTTATTTCCTTGAAGGCAAGGATGAACTTACCGCTGCATCCAACACAGAATTGGCAAATGTGCTGGCCGAGATCAAGCGTCGGCCTGAACCGGATCTGCTTGTGACGGGTCATGCCGATAACGTGGGCAGCGATGCATTCAATGACAAGCTTTCGCTGGCGCGTGCTGAGCGCATGCGCGAGCTCCTGACCGGACGTGGAATTGCAGCGGAACGCATCCAGGTGGCCGGGCGCGGCAGGCGGGAATTGTTGGTCAGCACCGGCAGAGGCGTTGCCGAAGAGCGAAATCGGCGCGTGGAAATTAGCGTGCGGTAGGCGAGTCAGTTGGATGCGGGTTCACTTACGGCGTGGCATTGCTTCGCCCTTGTCCCCACCGAACGCTCACCAGCGTAATATCATCGGCCGGTTCTGTGCCTTCGGCAAAAGCATGTACGCGCGTTTTTACCATGCCGACAATATCTGCGGGCACATCGGACAGTTGCGTGTCGTTCAATAGTTCTTCAAGCCGTTTGGTGCCGAAGAATTCGCCGCGTTTGTTGGTCGCTTCTATTACCCCATCAGTCATGATGAAGAGCCACTCGCCGGCAACCATCTGGTGCGACTCACCGTGGTAATCGAAGTCATCAATGACACATAAAGGTGGACCGGCAGCGGGCTGCAGGCGCGTTAGTGGGCCGCCCGGTGCACGCACGAACGGCGCATCGTGGCCGGCATTCACGTACTCAAGCTGGCCGCTGCTGACATCGAGAATGGCAGCAAACACAGTGACAAACATTTGCTCCGGATTTTCGCGTGCGATCTCAGCCTGCGCATCGGTTAACGCGGCGCTCACGTCGTATGGTTTCATCAGTACCGCACTCTTCAGGTGCGATTTGGCCGATGCCATAAAGAGTGCAGCGGCCAGGCCTTTGCCGGAGACATCGGCGATAAGAAAAAACAAGCGATTTTTATCAACCATGAAGCAATCATAGAAATCGCCACCCACACGCCGTGCTGGTTCGAGCGTGGCGGCGACTGCGAAACGGGTCTCATCACCGAACACACTCGCGGGATCGGGCAGCAAGCCCATCTGGATGCGCTGCGCTGCCATCAGTTCGCCGCCGATACGCGCGGCCTGTTCACCCATGATGCGCCTTTGCTGATCTGAAACCGCGAGTGAACCGGCCAGCATGCCGACCAGTATCCATGTGGTGCTGATGGCGGGCCATGCCACGTCGATCAGCATGCCTTTGCACAGGAACATTGCGAATCCGATAGTCACAAGCACGGCACTAATCGCGACAAACATCAGCAGCGCGCGCTGCACTCGCATTCTCGGCACCAGCCAGATTAGCAAGCCGCCGGATAAAATCATCAGCAACAATTCGACAAACGGCGCAGCACCCGGACGCTGTAGATGAACGCCGGCAAGCAACTGCTCGATCAGCTGCGCATGTATCTCCACCCCCGGCACGTTTTCATGCAGCACCGTGGTCTTGAAGTCGAACAGGCCCAAACCCGTAAATCCGATCAGCACCAGTTTGCCTTCGAGTTTGTCGCGCGGTAATTCACCCCGAATGACATCGACTGCGGAGACGAAGCGATTGTCGTCGTGTCGCGAGTGGCGCAGCCAAATCGAGCCGTCGTGCTGCGCAGGAAAAGTAAGTTCCTCGAGTTTTACTTCAATTGCACCACCATTGAGATCGCGGATCGACACGCCGCTGCCTGAAGCCACGCGCAGCATTTCCATGCCTAGGGACAAGGCGATCGCGTCGCTGGCTTCGCCAGCTTTGCCGATACGCGCAAACAACGGCGCGCGACGGACGATGCCGTCGTCGGCATCCTCGGAAATGAACCCGCGCCCGGCGGCCGCCTGGTCGAGTTCGGCGATGCTCAGCAATACGCTCTGGAGACGCTTGAATGGTAACTCGGTTTTTGCTGACACCCTTACCGGCGCCACTAGCGGCAGAGCACTGCTGCGCGGATTTTTTTCCTGCAGTGCGGCCATCGCTAACACAGTATTTCCGTCGTGTAACGCGCGAGCAAACATCCTGTCGCCGCTGGGCTCCGCCTTCAATCTATCAACAAGCTCCGGGGAGATGCCGGGAATCAGGCTCGCAAATGCGCCCACTGAATAACGATCAGATTCAGCGAATAACACATCGAGGCCAATGACTGCAGGTTTGTAAGAGGCAGTCTTTTTGACCAGCTCGGCCAAGCGCACACGTGGCCAAGGCCATTGACCAAATGCCGCGAGGCTCTTCTCGTCAATTGCGACAATGACGACCGGTTCATTGACGCACACAAACGGAAATAGCCTTTGGTAGGCGTCGAATACCGCGTGACGCAACGAAAGTACTACCGGTGGTTCACTGGCAAAGAGCACGACAAATATGGCCAATAGAATTGCCGCGCCGACACGAAACCGATTCAGCGTACTCAGTGTTCGGCGAACATCTGATGTACTCAGAACACGATCTCCATGCCGTCATATGATGACGATACCTTGAGTATTGGCCCGCTGCGGGTCAATTCCTCAAACCGGCGCGTCTCTTTCAGCAAGCGCTCAAGCGTGGCGTCATTGTTGGCCGGCTCATGGTGAAACAAGACCAGATGTTTCGCTAACGCCATCTGGCATAGCTCGACACCGACAATGTTGCTCGAGTGTCCCCAGTCCGCCTTCACCGAAATCGCGTCTGCCAATGCATACATGGCATCGAAAATCACGATATCGGCGCGACGAAAGAAATCAGCGATGCGCTTGGTTTCAGCACCATCATCGAGCTTGTGTTCGGAATCTGTTGAATAGATGACGGATTTTCCGTCGATTTCAAAACGGAAGCCGTATGAGTCGCCCGAGTGGAGCTGCAGGCCCGGTGTAATGCTTAACGCGCCGATGACGTTTTTCTCGCCGGGCTTAAGCAGAACGAATTCCATGTCGGCTGCCATCTGATCAAATTCAACCG
>JANYFH010000121.1 GCA_025362705.1 Betaproteobacteria bacterium | reverse complement strand
TACAACTACGTCGATTCGATTGCCAAGCTGATTCCGAATCAGCTTGGCATTACGCTGAAACTGGCGATGGAGCAGGAGCCGCAGTTCAACGAGAAACGCAAAGCCGAAGAAGAAGTCAATGAACTGTTGACGCTCGCGGTGAAGCTCGAAGGCATCGCCCGTAACGTCGGCATGCACGCAGGCGGCGTGCTGATTGCGCCGGGGCCGCTCACTGATTTCACACCGCTGTATGTGGCCGACGGTTCCGATTCGGTGGTGTCGCAGTACGACAAGGATGACGTTGAAGCGGTGGGTCTGGTGAAGTTCGACTTTCTTGGTCTCACCACCCTGACAATTCTGGAAGAAGCCGAACGCAACGTTCACGCCCTGAATGCAAGCGTGGGGGACGATGCATTCGATATGAACCATGTGCCGCTGAACGATCCGAAATCATTCGAGATTTTTACCAAGGGCAACACTATTGCGATTTTCCAGTTTGAATCGAAGGGCATGCGCGATATGCTGATTCGCGCGCGTCCTGATCGATTGGAAGATTTGATCGCGCTGAACGCTTTGTATCGCCCCGGCCCGATGGACTCGATACCGGATTTCTGCGACCGCAAAACCGGCAAGGCCAAGGTGGAATATGCCGATGCCAAGCTGGAAGCCGTGTTGAAGCCGATTCTCGGGCCCACCTACGGCGTGATGGTGTATCAGGAACAGGTGATGCAGATCGCGCGTGAAATTGGCGGCTACTCGATGGGTGGCGCCGATTTGTTGCGCCGCGCGATGGGCAAGAAAAAACCCGAAGAGATGGCCAAGCACCGCGCCATTTTTGGTTTAGGCGCCAAGCAAAACGGCGTATCGATGGCCAACGCCAAAGCGCTTTACGATGCGATGGAAAAATTCGCCGGCTACGGATTCAATAAATCCCACTCGGCGCCTTACGCGTACCTCGGCTATCTCACGGCGTACCTGAAAGCCAATCACGGCGCGGCTTTCATGGCAGCCAACTTGTCGTGCGTGATGGATTTCACCGACAAGGTGCAGCAATTATTCGACGATGCAAAAGCGAACAAGCTCAACGTGTTAGCACCCGACATCAACACAGGCGCCTATCGCTTTGTCGCGACCGACCGCAAAACGATTCAATACGGTTTGGGCGCAGTAAAAGGCACGGGGCACGGCGCGATAGAAAATATCGTCACGGCGCGCGCGGCCAAAGGGCTGTTCAAGGACCTGCTCGATTTCGTCAAGCGCGTTGATCGCCACACGGTGAACCGGCGCGCGATGGAAGCACTTATCAAGGCAGGTGCATTCGATGCCATCGATGCCAATCGCGCAAGTTTATTGATCTCACTCGAGCAGGCGATTGCGCTTGCGGACAAAGCGGATCGCGATGCGCAGCAGGTGAATCTGTTCGGCGACGCCAGCGCCGACGGGCTTGAAGTGCTGACGCCAGCGAAGGTCGCGCCGTGGGGTGACCGTGAGCGACTCAGGAATGAAAAGCTGGCACTCGGCTTTTATTTATCGGGTCATCCATTCACCAGCTATGAGCGCGAAATCCGACAGTTTGTTAAAACCAGTTTGATCGACGTGCAACCGAAAGACGAACCGGTTTTGATGGCAGGCATTTTGATCGGCCAGCGCGTGCGCAACGGCAAGCGCGGCCGCATGTGCATTATCACGCTAGACGACGGTACAGCGCGCATCGAGGCGGTGGTGTACAACGAAGTGTTCGATAAAAAACGTGCCGTCATGATCGACGATCAGCCGCTGATTATTCGTGGTACGGCGAGCATTGACGATTTTTCCGGCGGCATGCGTGTGATTGTCGACGAAATGCTGGGCATTGAAGATGCGCGCAAATATGTACGTTCGATGACGCTCTCGATGAACGGCCAGGCTGACAGCGGAAAATTGCGGCAGATTCTTTCGCCGCATCTGGCGGCCAATCAGCCGCAGAGTTGTGTGATCAATATTCGATACAACAATGGCGTTGGCGAAGTGCCGATCACGTTGCCGGATAACTGGCGCGTGCGCGTCTCGGATCCGCTGCTCGAAGATTTATATAAGTGGCTCACGCCGTTGAACGTCGATCTGGAGTACGAGACGTCGAACATGCTGCCGCCTCCGCTCCCATCGCGTCGCCCGCGTGGTAGCGGCAATGGCGGCGGGTATCAGGCGTTTCAGGGCGGGGATTACTGACGAGACTTGAACCATTAAAATACTAGCATTGACGCGGGTTTCAAGGCTTTTTTGCGCGAAGAAGCGCATGGATACTGGGGTTTTGTGTTCTCGTGGCGGGTCAGCGCAATTGACAGAACACCAGTAACTCAAAATAACCATCGCCGCATCCGCACCCAAAGAAAGTAGAAACAACCATGCCTGCACTTAACGACGAACTCATCCGCAAACTGCCGAAGACGGATCTTCACGTTCATCTCGATGGATCGCTACGCATCCCAACGCTGATCGAGCTCGCGAAACAGCACAACATCAAGCTGCCCTCGTATACCGTTGAGGGCCTGCGCGAGCTGGTGTTCAAGGACACTTACAAAAACTTGCCTGAGTATCTCGAAGGATTCCTCTACACCACGGCCGTCATGTGCGACGCCGAAGCCATCGAGCGAATCGCGTACGAATTTTGTCTCGACAACCAGGCCGAAGGCGTGCGGTACGTTGAGGT
>JANYFH010000120.1 GCA_025362705.1 Betaproteobacteria bacterium | reverse complement strand
CGTGGCCAATTTCCGGTCGTCGTCGTGGAACCGTGCGCCTATCGACCGCATGGCCACGCCCGGCAAGCCAGAGCGCTCTTGCGACTCCACCGAGCCCAGGCCGCATTTCAACACGCCGCCTTCGATCAAAAACTCGCGGTGCGCAGGGTTGCCACCATCATCAAAAGCGTAGCTGGCGAAAGCGTTCTCTTTGGTCGGGTCAAAGGTCACATGCATCAGCGGGGAGCCATACCGCAGGCTGCCAAAATCAATGGGCTGCACAAAGCTCCAGCCAGCGTAGTTGCGTTCGTCGCCCAGAATGCGATCGAGCTCCAGCGGGTGACCTATGGATTCGTGAATCTGCAGCATCATCTGATCCGGCATCAGAATCACATCCATTTTTCCGGACGGGCAGTTGGGTGCGGTCAGTAGCTGTAACGCTTCTTCGGCGGTCTGTTTGCCCGCGCCGTGAAAACCTGATCGTGCGATTATTTCAGTGCCGCCTTGTTGGCAAAATCCGTTATAGCGTCCGCCGAAAGAGCGCGTTTGCGCTTCTCCGTCGGCAAATGCGGTAACGGAAAGCGAAGGCACGAGGAAGTCAAACTCCTGCTCGACCATTGCGCCGTCGGCTGTCACGTAAAGCTGTTTGGTGTGTGTAGTCCAAAAAGATGCCGACCAGTCGATAATGCGGTCGTCGATTTTGCTGGCGCGTGATTCGGCATTTAGCATATCGAATTTTTCGCGCTTCGAAACTTGTTCCGACTGTTCAACGGCAGTGCGGTAGCGCCCGGAGGGTGTGGGCATTGCGAAAGAGGAATAGTCCGCAACGCTGCGTCCAGCGGTGAGTTTAGCCCAGTCGTGTGCGCGCGCAACCGCCAGCCGCAAGCCTGACTCCGAGATGTCGCTGGTGGCGGCATAGCCGTAACCGCCTTTGTCTATTACGGTGATCATCACGCCACGATCAACACTCGATTGAGGAGGTTCAGCGATGTTTTGCCGCACACACAACTGCTCGGCAGTTTCTTCAACAAAGCGAAGTGAGCAAAAATCGACAGCAGGGATGACGCGTTTGAACGTGGATTCGAAGGAGGCGGTCATGTTGGACGTATGAAAAAACGATTGGGCATTCTACCAGCGGACAATATTGCACGAGCGCAAAACGCCATAGAATGGTGGAATTCAAGTTCGACATCGCCAATATGAGTATCAATAACATTTGCGGGATTTGTGGTTGCGCCAGCTTTGTGCTGGCAGTTGGCAGCTTTGTGAGCATTAGCGCCCACGCGCAAACGAGCACACCGGCACCCGGTCTGCCGCCGTCAACGGTGGTTGTTCCACCTCCTCAGCTGCCGGTTGTTGAACCGGACAAAGAAATCAAGGGCGCGGCGCTAGTTGAAGCCTTGCGCAAAGGCGGATTTGTGTTGTATATGCGCCATTCAGAAACTGGCCTCGTCACGGAAAAATGTGAAAAGAGCAACCTTTCCGCTGTCGGTGAAGAGAACGCACGTAACGTTGGTGCTGCGTTGCGTGAATTGAAAATCCCGATTGGCGCGGTGCGTTCGTCGCAACCGTGCAGAACCGGGGACACTGCGCGATTGCTGGATGTGGGTGCAGTGGAAATCACGGATGATTTGAATCCGACGCCAGCACGCGAAGGTGTGGATATTGGCGCCGTGCGTTCCAGGCGGTTGGCTGAAATGCCACCGATGGGAACCAATACGGTGCTGGTTTCACACCTTCACGGTTCGCGCAAAAAAGAAGAATGGCTTCATCTAGGCATGGGTGAAATTATTGTCTTCAGACCGGACGGTAAAGACGGACATGAGCCGGTTGCGCGGATCACGGTGACCGACTGGATTGCGCTAAAAAAACTGATGGCTGCCGATGCAGTAAAGCGCTGAGGCTTTCTCCACGCTGTAAGTCAATACCAGCGTATTGACGATATTCTCCAGCATTGGCGCGGCTTGCAGACGTAAAGCATCCTAAAATGCCCGTCAATAATGGAGTTTCTACTTTATTTTCCAGCCAGCGCTACGATCTCAGTCTCTGTCATGCGAACCAAGTGCCATTCGGGCATGACGGTCGCACCGAGCGATTTGTAAAAGTCGATCGAAGGTGTATTCCAATCGAGTACCCGCCACTCGAAACGACCACAGTTGCGCGCAATCGCGAGGGTAGCCAGATGTTTCAGCAGCACCTTGCCATAGCCGTGCCCACGTGCAGCAGGCACGACGAACAGGTCTTCCAGATAGAGGCCGGGCTTACAGAGAAAAGTGGAAAAGGTCGTGAAAAACAGTGCGAAGCCGATTGGCTGGTTGTGATCGCGTGCAACCACACATTCGCATGATGGTGTTTTGCCGAATAGCGCGCTGTGAAGCATGGCTTCGTTTCCGGTGACCATATGATCGAGTTTTTCGTACACTGAAAGTTGGTGTATGAGGTCGAGTATGGTGGCAACATCGGATGGCGTTGCAGGAACGATGGTCAAGTTATTGGGCATGATCAGAAATTGTTTTTCCATTCGCGGATCGCACCGAACACCAGCGCAGGTGCGGCGTTTGCGTCGATGCCGTGATTGCGTCTGGCGGCGGCCGCTTGCACTGCCGGTTGATCCCAGCGCAGAAACGGATTAGTGGCGAGTTCAAGATGGATCGTGGAAGGAACCGTAGGCAGATTGCGATGCCGTTTGGCCGCGCAAAAGGCTTTGCGTAATTTGAGGTCTGCGTTATCCGGCTCGACTGCTTCGGCGAACCTGATGTTGGCCATTGTGTATTCGTGTGCGCAAAACACTTTTGTTTCCGGTGGCAGGCGTTTCAATTTCGATAGTGAATCCGTCATCTGCTCCGCAGTGCCTTCGAATAATCGTCCACAACCGCAGGCAAACAGTGTGTCGCCGCAAAACAGGAGCCCCTCGCCAAAATACGCGATGTGTCCGGCAGTATGGCCGGGCACATCCAGTACCGTAAATGTTACGTCGAGGAACGGAACTGTAATTTGATCGCCTTCGCGCAGCGCGTGGGTTCGTGCCGGAATGCGCTCGCTGGCAGGGCCGTAGACGGGGATTTTCTCCCGCAGTTTCAAGGCTTCCAGTAAGGGTTCTACACCACCAACGTGATCGGCGTGATGATGAGTGCAAATGATGGCAGTGAGTTCCAGAAAATTGGCACGCAGATATTCGAGAACCGGCGCGTGGTCCCCCGGATCGACAACTGCCGCGTACTGCCCATTGTGGATGACCCAGAGATAGTTGTCCTGGAAAGCGGGTACCGGATAAACGCTGACAGCAGTAGAGGAGGGCACAAGGAATCCGTTAAAATGCGGCGATGGTTTGTGAAAGTTTACATGACTGGTTTGAAACACCGCTGGGCGCCTATCTGCTCCAGCGTGAGAGCTCGTGGCTGGATACAGTGGCACCCGATATTTTCGGCTTTCACGCGATTCAATTGGGTTTGCCGACCTTCGATCTCTTGCACGAATCGCGCATCGCGCATCGGGTGACAGTGTCACCTGAAGCCGTATCGCAGCCAAACCATGTGCAAGCGCAATTTCACGAGTTGCCATTCGAGACGCAAAGCGTCGATCTGTGCGTGATGCCCCATGTATTGGAGTTCAGTGAAAATCCGCACGAGGTGTTGCGCGAAGTTGATCGCGTGCTGAGGCCGGAAGGCCGGGTTCTCGTGCTGGGATTCAATCCCTGGAGCCTGTTTGGTACCCGCAGGCTGTGGGCCGCACGCGGCTATCCGTGGCAGGGGCAGTTTGTATCGTTGGTGCGGATCAAGGATTGGTTGCAGTTGCTCGGTTTGGAGCCAGCGTCGGGTCGGCTTGCTTGCTACATTCCACCATGTGAAACCGAGAAATGGCAGCGGCGTTTTCGATTCATGGAACCAACCGGAGACCGTTGGTGGGGCGTGGCGGGCGGTGTTTACATGCTTGAAGCGGTAAAGCGCGTACACGGCATGCGACTGATTGCGCCGGCATGGAGCGATCAGAAAATTAAGGAGCGCAAGTTCGCCGCAGCAGTGCGGTTTGAGCAATCGCACCGCATTTCGCAACTGCCCAGGGCGACACGTCGACCAAGTCAGTTGTACGTCGTTAAAAACCTGATGAAATAACCATGGTCGAAATTTATACCGATGGTGCCTGTAAAGGTAATCCTGGTGTGGGTGGCTGGGGTGCCATTCTGCGTTTCGGTGGAACCGAAAAGGAATTGTTCGGTGGCGTGGCCGATACCACCAACAATCGCATGGAAATGACTGCCGTGATTGAAGCATTGCGTGCGCTTTCGCGGTCGTGCGATGCGATCGTGTTCACCGATTCGTCCTATGTGCAAAAAGGCATTAGCGAATGGATCCACGGCTGGAAGCGCAACGGCTGGAAGACAGCGGACAAAAAGCCGGTGAAGAACGCGGATTTGTGGCAAACGCTTGATCAGCTGGCCAACGAGCACAAGATCGAATGGCGCTGGGTAAAAGGACACGCCGGACACCCTGAAAACGAGCGCGCCGATATGCTCGCCAATCGCGGCGTGGATTCGGTATTAGCTAAAGTATCGCGCGCAAAACCCGTCATATGAGCCGGCAAGTCGTTCTCGATACCGAAACTACAGGACTTGATCCCGCACTCGGCCACCGCATCATCGAAATCGCCTGCGTGGAAATGGTTAACCGCCGCCTGACCCAGAATAATTTCCACAAGCGCATTCATCCGGAACGGGATATTGACGCCGGCGCCACCGCAGTGCACGGCATTACGTTGGAAGATCTCGAGCACGAGCCGAAATTTGCCGAGATTGCGGACGACTTCTTGGCTTATGTCGATGGGGCTGAGCTGATTATTCATAACGCACCGTTCGACGTTGGCTTTTTGAATGCGGAGTTGCGTCGTATCAAGAAGTCCCCGGTGACTTCCATAACTTCCATATGCAAGATCATAGATACGTTGGCAATGGCGAGGGATCTGCATCCTGGCAAGCGCAATAACCTTGACGCGCTCTGTGACCGCTATGAGGTTGACAACAGTGCGCGTACCGTTCACGGCGCGTTGCTTGATGCGGCGCTGCTATCCGATGTCTACATCGCCATGACACGCGGCCAGGACAGCCTTGCCATTGGCCTGGAAGCAGGTGG